>DASUPX010000059.1:0-10588 GCA_036280905.1 Rubrobacter sp.
GGCCGACCCCGAGGTCGGCGACCTGATAGGCGTGTTCTACAGCGGCGCATACGGCTACTCAGCCTCCAACCTGGGATTCCTGAGCCACCCCTCCCCCGCCGAGGTGCTGCTGTGGCACGGCGAGGCACACCTGCTGCGCCCCGGCGGCAGGCCCGAAGACGTCCTGGATGGCCAGGAGGCCCTCTCCAGGCCCGGCGTACGAGGCTAGAGGGGGCTCGGTAGGGTTTTGGGTGCCTACACGGTCAGGGAGGTAAACGACGTAGCCCCCTCCCTGTGGGACGAGTGGCTCAGGGGCTCGCCGGGCGGCGGTCACGTGCTGCAGAGTTACGCCTGGGGGGAGTTCAAGCGGCAGGTCGGCTGGCGGCCCATGCGGCTGGTGCTGGAGAGGGATGGCGAGGTGGCCGGCGTGGGCCAGTTCCTCCTCTACAACACCCTACCCGTCCCCGGAGCGCTGATGTATTGCTCCAAGGGCCCCTGGCTGCCCTGGGACGACAGGGAGGCCGTCGGTGCCTTCTTCGACGGCGTGGCCGAGCTGGCAAGGCGCTCGGGCGCGCACACCCTGAAGATCGAGCCCGAGGTTCACGAGGACGACGCGGAGGCAAGGGCCCTGCTCGAAGGCATCGGCTTTCGGGACGCCCGCTACGACCTCAACTTCGACACCACCATCACCATGGACCTCCGCATCCCCGAGGACGAGCTGCTCGCGAACATGAGGAAGTCCACGCGCTACAGCGTCCGCAAGGCCGCCAGGGAGGGCGTCGAGGTGGTCGAGCCCGAGGACTTCGAAGGGGCCTGGAGCACGTTCTACGACTGGATGGAGGACACGGCCGAGCGCAAGTCCGGCTTCACGATCAGGCGGCCGAAGGAGTACCTGCACGACATGATGAAGACCATGCACGACGCTGGGCGGGGCCACCTGTTCCTCGCCGTGCACGAGGGCACGCCCCTAGCCGGCGTCTTCGTCTTCACCTTCGGCCGTAAATACTGGTTCATGCACGGGGCTTCGAGCACCGAGAAGCGCACCTACAACCCCAACCACCTGCTGCAGTGGGAGGTGATGCGCTGGGCCAGAGAACAGGGCATCGACTACTACGACATGGTCGGCATCCCCAAGCCCGAAGACCGAAACGAATCAGACCCCTACTACGGCGTTTACAAGTTCAAAATCGGCTTCGGCGGCGACGTAACGGACTTCGTGGGCTGCCTGGACCTCCCCCTGAAAAACTCCCGCGCCAGGGCCTGGTACGAGCTCGAGCCAGCCTACTACCGCCTCTATTACAAAGTAAAACACAACGTGTTTTACTAGCACGCTGCGGCCCTTCGGGCCTCCGCTTGTCAGCACGCTTCGCCCGGCTTCGCCCGGCTTCGCCCGGCTTCGCCCGGCTTCGCCTGGCTCGCTGTCAGCCAGATCCCGTTGCGGCCTGCACCCTTCCGCTCTGACAATTCGATGCTCAGAAAAGGTGGATAGTCGAAGCTGTCGTTACGGATCGAGACGACCAGCCGAAAGCGAGGCGAAGCCGAAGCGTTGCTGACGAGCGACAGCCGCCAGGCTGGAGCGTGCTGACAAGCGAGGGCGCTAGCCCGAGTGGGCTGACAAGCCGCCCGCAGGGCGGCGGGCGGCACGCGGAGGCGAAGCCGGAGCGTGCCCTACGGGGCTGCGGCTATGTTCGGGCCGAAGTAGTCCCCGTTGACCTCTGCTACCGGTACTTCGTCCGTGGGGACCGTCTTGCCGTTCTCGAAGAGGGCTCCGTAGGAGGTGTCCCACTGCTCCCTGCTGACCACCTTGCCGTTCTCCCTCTTCGTGTAGTAGGTGGTCCACTTGGAAGAGTCATAGCCCATGTACGCTGGCTCCGAAGACATCCTCACGCTCACGTCGCTGGGTACGCCGTAGACCTCGGCGTAGATGTAGTTATCGTTCGACACGTACTCCTGCAGGAGGATATAGCCATCGGTGGTGTTCTTGAACTTCATGTCGAGCTCGCCGTTCCCGTACTGGTCACCGAACCACACCGTGGCGTCCATACCCGGCCTTATGTACGGAAGCTGGGTGGCGTGCGGGTGGCGCTCCACGATGCTGAGACCGGAGTAGAGTGCAGCGTTGTACAGCGTGGAGGTTACCTGGCACAGACCGCCGCCCAGAGCATTACTCGTCGCGTTGTTCACGATGACGTGGCCCTCCTCATAGGCCAGGCCTGAGACGGTGTCGTTCATGGAGAAGACCTCTCCCGGGGCCAGGAACGTGCCGCTTATGGCGCGCGAGGCGGTGGTGAGGTTGTTGATGCGCGCCTGGGTCTTGTCTGAGGTGGCCGTGTAGTTGGTGTGGTAGGAGCCGAGCAACTCGGTCGGTTTCTTTGCCTGGAGCTCGGCCGTGGTGTAGGTGGGCTTGTCGACGGTCGTCGAGACCTGGTACTCGCGCTGGCCGTCGAAGATGCCGCCCTCTATATCGTCGAGCAGGCTTTCGCTCTCCACCTCGCGCCCGAAGTGGGCCGGCTTGACCATGACGTCACCGTCGGAGTCGAAGTCGTAGCTGGCG
The DNA here is from genome assembly GCA_036280905.1 of Rubrobacter sp. Classification (GTDB taxonomy): domain Bacteria; phylum Actinomycetota; class Rubrobacteria; order Rubrobacterales; family Rubrobacteraceae; genus Rubrobacter_D. The sequence continues at coordinate 2,534 of DASUPX010000059.1, forward strand.
TTCACGGTCTTGACCGTCAGGTCGTCGTAGACGGGGGTGAGGGCGCTTTCCAGGCCATCACGGTCGAGGCTAACGTCTATCGTGCCGTCCTGTTTGGTGACCTCCAGGGCGGCTCCCAGCTTGTCTGGCTCTATCTTCCAGCTCTCGTCGTCTTTGGCGGTTATCTCTACCGGCCCCGAGAGGGCCTCGCGGGCCTTGTCAGCCGCCTTCTCGGCCTCGGCCGTCGTGACGTCGGGGTCCAGAACCTCGCCTTGCAGGCTGACCGTCCCGCTCATGTCGCCGATAGCGTTGTCGAGGCTCGTCATCGTGGCGGCGGGGTTCAGCTCGTATCCGTCGCGGCTCTTGGAGACCTCTACCTCCGAGCCGTAGACCTTCACGTCCGCCTCTCCCGGCTGCTCGTTTACCTGCGTCGCGATCTCATCCACCTCGGAGCGGGCCAGCTCTGGCTTGTAGTCGATATCAGGCGGTATCGTCGCCCCGCCGAAAGAGGCCCGCAGGCGCTCGGAGAGGCGGTCCAGAACGTTCCCCTCACGCCCGACGGCGTAGGCCTGGTTCACGGTTCTGGCGACGTTGAAGCGCACGCCAAGGTCTTTGGAGTCGCGGGAGAAGTCCTCCGGACCGCTGAACTCGATCCTCTCGAGCGGGCCCATGACGTGGTTCTTTACGCTCTCTCGCGCCTCGGCCGGCGTCTGGCCGCCCAGCGACACGTTGCCGACCTCGACGCCGCGATGGATCTTGCCCGAGTTGAGCCAGAAATCGGCGGCCACGAGTATGGCGATGATGGCGCAGATGATGATTATCGGGCCTGCGAAGCCCCGGCGTTTGCCCTGCTTGCCCGGGCTAAAAGGGTTCAGGCTGACGGTGTCTTGATCGGAAGACGCCGCTGCGCGCCTGTCTCTTCTTCTCTGGTTCTTGAGACTCAACTATCTACCCTCCGCGTGCGGCCTCCACGCGCCCGAATGACAGATTGCTAGAGAGGTCCCCCCTCTCTCGTTCCGGTTGACGATAGCCCGTTCTGGCCAGAACGAGCCTCGCCCAAAAAGCCTAACACGGAGATGATGAGTACGCCACCTCTTCGCGGAACTTTGCGCGGCGGCCCAAAACACCAGGTGAAGCGTAGTAGCCGGAGGCCACCACAAGATCTGGCCTCAGGCCCCTGCGTCTTCCGGTTCCGTCACCTCTTCCAGCGTCACCGCGGGGGTTCCGAGTGTGGTGCCCTGGCTCACGAGCAGGCGTCGCTCGGTGTCGTAAGCCTGAACCATCATCGCCAGCTCGAGCCGGTCGCGCTCTACGGGGAGGGTGCCTGCCTCATCCTGCCTGGCGAGCTCCGCACCCTCGACGCCAAGACCCTCCTCGAGCTCGGCGATCCTGCGCCGCATCTTCAGCCTCCCACCGGGGGTCAGGCGCAGGTAGGTACGCTCGTCGGGACCCTCGAAAGGATAGACCCAGGCGCTCCGCAACCAGATCTGGAGGATCTCGTTTCTCAACTCGTCTTTGTTCTTGAGCTCCATAAGCCTTCTTCCGTCTCCCGAACGACCCGCCAACTCCAACCCGGAAACCCTATCGCCTTCCGGGCGTATGGACAGGTTACCATGGGCCCCATGCAAAGAGACCCCGAACCCTGGCGAGAGCTGAGCGAGGCGCTAGAAGGCCACCTGGAGGCCAGGGCCCGTGGCCTTCTAGCCTCCGGTTTCGTCCTGCTCGACCGCGGGGGCACGGAGGTAGGAAGACTCGACATCCAGGACCCCGCCGGCGCCGACCTCACGGCAGGAGAGGTGGAGGCAAGGATAGAGCGCGTGGGCCAGTCCGGATACGCGATGCACTCCTCCGGAGAGGAGATTCTCGCCTCCACCGCTGACCCTACCTCACCGGGGATCACATCCCGCGGCCATCCCTACAAGGGCGGCCTGTCCCTCCTGCGCAACAGGGCCGAAGCCGGCCCGAAAGGCCACGCCACCACCATCCACATCAGGGGAGGGCTTACCAACCGGACCTACCAGGCCTCCTTCGACACGGACGACGAGTACTCCCTGCCCGTGACCCTCTTCCTCCTGTACCGCCTGATCTCCCAGAGGAGCAGAGCCTACCGCGCGAGCTGAAAGCGAGCCAGGCGAAGCCGGGCGATGCGTTGCTGACAAGCGCAGGCGTTAGCCGGAGCGTGCTAGCGAAGCCTCGGGGGAAGGGGGAGGTCTTTGGGCGTGGCGTAGACGGTCACGGTAGAGCCTTCAGGGGCCATGCTTCCGGCGACGGGGTCCGTTGCCCAGGTAACGCCGCGTGGGGCGTAGCCATCGCGGTAGTCGCGGACGTAATCGACCTTGAAGCCGCTGCTCTGCAGGGCGTCGGCGGCGTAGTAGTCGTAGTAGGCCGTCACGTCGGGCACGGGGACCTTCTCGGGCTGGTCCTGTTTACCGGATGGCTCGTCCTCCGTGACGGAGGCCACGTTCTTGCTGCCGGTCTGATCCGGGGCGTCTTCCTGGGCCGCCGTCTCGCCGGTGTTCTTCGGCGGGGGCGGGGGGTTCGTCTCGACGGGGTTCATGCGGCTCAGGGTCCCGGCCACCCCGCCGTCCTGGGGGAACCCGATCAGGCTGGAGGCGAGCGCCACCCCGCCGCCGAGGATTAGCATCACCGCCAGCGTGGTGGCCAGAAGGAGGCCGGCACTGCGTGTCTTGCGGCGCGCCAGTTTGGGGGTCTCCGTCGTCTTCTTGCTCGGGGCCTCTATCTCGATGTCGTCCAGCATGGCGCTCGCCGAGAAGTACCTCTCCCTCGGGTCCTTCTGGAGTGCCTTCATGATCACCGCCTCCGTGGCGGGCGAGATCCGGCGGTTCAGCTTGCGCGGCGGCGTAGGGTCCTTGTGAATGTGCTGCCTGGCGAGGCTCCTGACGTCGCCCGAGAACGGCGGCCTTCCTGTCAGGCAGTGGTAGAGAAGCACGCCCACGGAGTAGATGTCGCTCCGCGGCGTCGCGTCCTCTCCCCTGAGCTGCTCCGGGGACATGTAGCGGGCGCTGCCCACGATCTCACCGGGCGCGCCGCCCGCGTCGTCTTCCTCGATGATGCGGGCGATACCGAAGTCAGCAACCTTGACGATGCCCTCTTGCGTGAGGAGTATGTTTGAGGGCTTGATGTCCCTGTGGATGATGCCCCGCCTGTGGGCGTAGGAGAGCGCGAGCAAGAGTTGCTCGGCCATCCTCTTCGCGAACTGCTCGTTCAGACGGCCACCACGCCGGTTGGCCAGCAGGTCCCCCACGTCCCGGCCGGCCACACACTCGACCACTATGAAGGGCACCTCGCCGTCCTGGGAGATGTCGTAGACCTTCACGATGTTCTGGTGGTCCAGCGAGGCCATCGCGCGGGCCTCCTGCCTGAAGCGCCGTTGGAAAGAGGGCACCTCGGCGTACTCCTCGTGCAAGGTCTTGAGCGCCACGGCACGGCCCAGGATGTCGTCCTCCGCCCTGTAGACGACAGCCATCCCTCCGGAACCGAGCGTACTCTCTACCTTGTAACGCCCCGCAAGGATTGTTCCGACCGTGGTTTCCAGTCTCTTTCCCGCCTCCAACTAAAACTCCCCGGAATGCATCAATTATAACTGCCCCCGCACACTCCAGGTACACTAACCGAGGGTTAGCACGACGTTACCCAATATGCTGGAGCGTGTCAATCGCGAGGGCCACATCTAGTGGCCCTTCCGCGCCATAATGGTACGTGATCCACCCCGGACCCGCCGAAAGGAGATCATGAAGACCGAGTTCGACGCCTACCTGCGCTACGACGAGCTCACCCGGACCCTGCGCGCGCTCGCTGAAGAGTACCCCGACCTCTGCAAGGTACGCTCCATCGGCAAGAGCTACGGGGGACGAGACATCTGGCTGGCCGAGCTCACCAACTCGGCGACGGGTCCGGCTGGCACGAAACCAGCCTTCTGGGTGGACGGCAACACCCACGCCGGTGAGGTTACCGGCTCGATGGCCGCGCTCTACCTGATCGAACACCTCCTCGAGAACCACGGCTCGGAGGACCTACCGACCCGCCTGCTCGACGAGCAGGCCTTCTACATCCTCCCCCGCCTCTCCCCCGACGGCGCCGAACGCTACCTCACCACCCCCCATACGCTAAGGGCCACCCCGCGCCCCTGGCCCGAGCCGGAAGAGGAGCCCGGTCTCCAGCCCGGTGACGTGGACGGGGACGGCAATATCGTGCAGATGCGCGTGGCCGACGAGAACGGCGAATGGCGCGTCTCGGATGGCGACGAGAGGCTTCTGGTCCCCCGCGCGCCCGACGAGGCCGATCCGAATGCCACCTACTACCGGCTCTACAGAGAAGGAACCTTCAAGGACTTCGACGGTTTCGAGCGCAAGATCGCGCGTCCCCTCTACGGGCTGGATATGAACCGCCAGTACCCGTACCACTGGCAGGACGAGGAGAGGGACGCGGGGCCCTACCCCCTCTCCGAACCCGAATCAAGGGCGCAGGTCGATTTCGTGCTAGATCACGACAACATCTTCGGCGTGCACACCTACCACACCTACTGCGGCGCGATACTTCGTCCCTACTCGAACAGGCCGGACGAGGAGATGAGGGAGGACGACCTCGCGATCTACAAGGCGCTGGGCGACAGGGGTACGGAGATCACCGGCTACCCCAATATCTCCGTCTACCACGACTTCGCCTACGACCAGAAGAAGTACATAACCGGCGCCTTCGACGACTGGGCCTACGACTACTACGGCGTCTTCGCCTTTACCATCGAGTTCTGGTCCATGGCTGAGGCCGCGGGCGTGAAAGTGGAGGACTTTATCGAGTTCGCCCGTAATCCACCGGAAGAGGACGCCCTGAAGATGCTGGCCTGGAACGACAGGGAGCTAGAAGGCGAAGGCTTCGTACCCTGGAGACCCTTCGACCACCCCCAGCTGGGCCGCGTCGAAGTTGGCGGCTGGAAGACCAAGTTCACGTTCCAGAACCCGCCGCCCAGGTACCTGAAGGCCGAATGCGAGAAACTGGCCCGCTTCGCCCTCGCCCACGCCTCTTCAGCCCCCCGCCTGGAGGCCCGCCTGGAGACCGAAAGGCTCGCGCCGGGTCTCCGTCGCGTCGAGCTCGTCGTCGAGAACAAGGGCTACCTGCCGACAAACATAACCAGCGTGGCGGTAGACAAGAAGCTGGCCAAACCGGTGAAGGCGACCCTCGGGCTACCGTCAGGTGCGGGCCTGGCCTCCGGACAGTTAGAAGAGGACCTCGGCCACCTCGCGGGGCGCTCCGCGCTCGCCGCCAGCAGGTGGCAGAACCCACCCTTCTTTCAGGGCCTGCCCTCCGACTACGCCAGCCGGAAGGTCTGGGTCGTACGCGGCGACGGTCCCATCGAGATCGAGGTCCGCGGCGGAAGGGCAGGCACGGTACACCTCGAAACGGGTTAGGCCATCAGCAACAAGCAAGGTCGGAAGCTGGTGGCTGACCGCTCTAATTCACCTCTTCGACCCAGGCGGCGATCCAACCCTCTTCGGTCCTGACGTAATCGCCCCTCCAGGAGACTCCCTTCAGGCGGTCGAAGACCCTGGCCGCCTCGAGCGGGTCTTCGAGGCCTATCTCGACGCCGAGGGCTTCTATCTCGCTTCTCGGGACCTGGACGGGGATGTCTTCGAACCTGTCCCTCAGGACCTCGCGCATCCTGATCTGCTGCTCCCTATCGGGGGTACGGTATCTTCCCTCTCTGATGGCCGACCTCCTCTCCTATGGAGACAGTCTGCCTCTCCCCCTCGAGCGAGACTGTCGTCAAAAACACTCTGCGGGGTCTAGGTCCGCCCGATCACCTCCAGTACGCTCTCGACCGGCCGTTCCCCCTGGTAGGAGGCCGCGACGCTACCGTCCTCGTCCAGCACGACGATGGCCGCCGCCCGGCCCGTGTTCCCGACGTCGTAGCGGCGGCTGACGAGGCCGCCCCAGTCGGGGAGGATGACGACGTACTCGGCAGGATCAGCGCCGGGGGGCAGCTCCTGTGCGGCCCTGTCGTAAGCCTGACCCAGGATCAGGCCGACGGACATCCAGTAGAACGGCGGCACGATGGAGAGGTCTATGACGCTGGCGATGAGGACATCCTCGGGGTCGGGGTAACGGAGGCGGACGGCGCGGTTGATCTCACGCGCCGTCGGGGCCGTGCCCTGCAGGTGGAAGACGAGCACGACCCGGCGCCCCACCACGTTCTGCGTGTCCACCCGCCGCCCCGACCCAGCGGCCAGCAGGCTGAAGTACGGCGCCCTCTCACCTGTCTCAAGTCCCCGGACCAAAGCCTCTAGACCTTCTTTCCGCGTTTCTGGTTCCTCCTGGCCAGCGAGTAGCCGACGGGCACGACCAGCAGGGTCAGGAAGGTGGAGGTGGCGAGCCCTCCCACCACCGTTATGGCTAGGCTGGAGGAGATCAGGCCGTTCCCACCGCCGGAGAGCCCGAGTGCCAGCGGCATGAGGGCGAAGATGGTGGCGAAGGCCGTCATGAGGATGGGACGCAGCCGCGCCCGGCCGGCCTCCAGGATGGCCTCGTCGGCCGTCTCGTACTGGTCCCTGAACCTGGTGGCGAAGTCAACGAGCAGGATGGCGTTCGAGACCACGATGCCGATGAGTAGCAGGAGGCCGAGCAGCGACGGCACCGAGATGGCCGTGTTGGTCAGGAACAGCGCGCCGAAGGCACCGACCGTGGTCAGGGGCACGGCGAGCAGTATCACGAGGGGGATGCGCAGCGAGCCGAAGAAGACGACCAGGATCAGGAACACGAGGACGAGGGCCACGATTATGGAGAGGAAGAGGTTCCTGAAGCTCTCGTCGATGTCCTCGTTCTCGCCGCCAACCTGGGCCTCGACATTGCCTGGCAGCGCCACGTCGGCGAGGGCGCTCTGCGCGTCCGCCGACACGCTCTGGGTGTCGGTGGAGGTGATCTGGGCCGTCACGGTGACGGCCCTCTCCCCGTCGACGCGGCTGACGGCGGCCGGGGAGTCGACCTTGCCGACCTCGGCGACCTCGTCCACGGTGGTGCCGCTCCCCACGGGAAGCTTCCGAACCTCGTCGAGCGTGTTCGCGGAGCCTCTTGGCACGCCGACGACGACCGGCCTGTCCCCGAGCGTCGTCACGGTGCTGCCGCCGAGCAGCGAGCCGAGCGAGGTCGAGACGAGCACGGGTGAGAGACCAGCCTTCGCCGCCTTCTCCGGGTCAACCTTCACCTGGACCTCCGGGGTCCCGCCTGAGAGGTCGCTCTCGACGTTGTTGACATCGTCCAGCCCGCGGAACTCGTCCGTCACGATATCAGCTGCGTCGGCGAGCTGACGCTTCGACCCGCCGGTGAGGATGGCCTCCAGGCCGCCCTGCGGTGGGCCGTTCTGCAGGACCTGGATCTGGAAGTCCTCGCCGTAGAGATCGTCGCCCTCCCTGTCAACCCGGTCAAGGGCCCTGTTGACGTCGGCGCTCTCCTTCACGTTTATGAAGGCCTGCGCCCTGTTGCTTGGCCTGACCGGAGACTCGGGGTCCGTGGTGTCCTCACCGCCGATGGACACCTGGTAGCTCTTGATGGCGTCATCCTGCTGCAGGAAGTCCTCGAAGGGGGCCAGTTTGTCGCTGGTCTTCCCGAGGGCGGTGCCGGCGGGCAAGCTCACATCGGCGATGAGGAGACGCTCCTCGCTTGGCGGGAAGAAGGTGACGGGCAGGAACCTAACCAGCCCGAGACCCCCGCCGAAAGCGAGCAGCGCGAACAGCAACACAAGGAGCCTGTGCCGCAAGCTCCAACGCAACATGGGGGTGTAAACCCGCAGGAGCAACCCCTCCGACTCCCCTTCACCGGAGCTCCCAGCCCGGGAGGAGAGCACTATGAGCCCCACCAGCAGCAAGGCCGCGGCGACGGCGATGACCACGAGCAACACGACCCCGAACCTCGAGACGAGCCCGTCCACGCCCGCAACGAAGCCGGAGGGTAGGCCTGGCATGCCGCCGAGTGCCCCGACCGAGGAGGCCACTACGAGCGCGACGGCCGAAGCGCAGACGAGCACGACCACGCCGGCGAGGAACCGGGCGAACCCGCCTACCCTCC
>DASUPX010000060.1:0-9065 GCA_036280905.1 Rubrobacter sp.
GCTGCTATGTCCCGCCCGACCGACGGTTTCTCCGCGACGATAAGCCTCATACGAACGAGTATACGGACACCACACCCAATAGCTATAACAAATGCGAGATTCCGGTCTTCCGGGGCGGAGCTTCGCCGATCAGCAGGGGCGGGAGCCCAAGTTTGTCAGAGGTCCGGGGGGGCGCAGATGCGATGGGAAAAGTAGGGAAAGGAGGAGACGCCCTCGCCCGGACCCTGTAATGGTCGACCACCGACGGTGAAGCGATGTTCGGGTAATAGATCACCGCCTGTAGCCCACTTGCCAGAAGTGTATACACCACGCGTTAAAGCATGATGAAGACGGGATGAATTTTTTTTCATCTTGAAGTTTTCCGGTAGACCCCTAGACGTTGGGTGCCGGATCGAAGCGGTAGCCGGCGCCGCGAACGGTCTGGATAGAGGAGGGTCCGTCGGGGGGGTCCACCTTGTTACGCAGATGTCGGACGTAGACGTCGACCACGTTGGAGGCCGGTTCGAAATCGTAATCCCAGATGGCGGAGAGGATCTGTTGCCTGGAGAGCACCTGGCCGTTGTGGCGCATAAAGTACTCGAGGAGCGCGAACTCCCTGCTTGAGAGATCTATCCTCTTGTCCTTGCGCCAGGCGTGGCGCGAGAGGAGGTCTATCCTCAGGTCGTCGGCCTGTATCTCAGCCGAGGCGGGCTGGCCGGAGCGGCGGGTCAGCGCGCGTATCCGCGCCAGCAACTCCTCGAACACGAATGGCTTGGTCAGGTAATCGTCGGCCCCTGCGTTCAGGGCGCCGACCTTGTTGCGGGTGTCGTCGCGAGCCGTGAGCATCAGGATGGGAAGGTCGGGGTGCTTGAGGCGGATGCGCCGCAGCACCTCGTGGCCGTCGAGCCGGGGCAGCGAGATGTCGAGGAGAACGAAGTCAACCGGCTCCTCCATGGCCAGCCTGATTCCCTCTTCCCCATCATAGGCACAGAGGACCCTGTGCCCATGCGCATTGAGGCCTCGCTCCAGGAAACGCGCGATCGCGCGTTCGTCTTCCACGATCAAGATCAGCATCACTAGTCCTCGCTTCCCGATCACAAGTATAATCGATCATGATGCGACCGATCCAGGTGAATTTTCGAGGGCCGTGAATATTCAGATCTTACTCCGCCAAATCCGCCGCGTCGCCCTGGGGGGGGCGCTGGCCGGGATGGCATACGGGGCCCTGAAGGCGCTGCGAACAGACGGGCACCAGCAAGTTGGGGACGAGGAACATTTTCGACCCCCCGCGGACTACGCCGGCCTCCTCGTCTACCGGTACGGGCTGCTGCCGAAGCCAGGCTTCGAGTACGTTAGCCAGTCTTCCACCGCCATCACGGGCTACTCACCCGAGGACTACTACGCCGATCCCGACCTCGATTTCGAGCAGGTTCATCCCGAAGACAGGCTCCTGCTCGGGGACTCCCGGCGCTTCACACGCGGGCCGCTCGTGTTGCGCCGGTACCGCAAGGACGGGGCCCTGATCTGGACCGAGCAGCACGAGCAGCCCGTCTACGACGGGGCCGGCAACCTCGTGGCCATCGAAGGCGTGGCGTGGGACGTCACGGAGCGCGAGCTGGCCGAGGGGGCGCTCAGGCAGAGCGAGGGGTTTCGGGCCGTGTTCGGCTCGGCGACGCTGGGCATGGCGTTCTGGTCGTTGGACGGAAAGTGGTTGCAGGTCAACCCCGCGATGTGCGAGATCACCGGATACACGGAGGAGGAGTTGCTCGCCACGGACTTCCAGAGCATCACCCATCCCGACGACCTCGAAGAGGATGTAGAGGGCCTCCGGCGCATGTTTACCGGGGAGGTCCAGTACCTCTACTCCGAGAAGCGCTATATACACAAGAGTGGCCGGGAGGTCTGGGTCTTTCTGAGCACGTCCCTGGTGCGCGACGCGGAGGACAGGCCGCACTGCGTCTTTGGCCAGATACAGGACATATCGGAGGCGCGAAAGGACAAGGAGAACCTGGAGCGCATGATCCGCCAGAACCGCTCCATACTCGCCTCCGCGGGCGAGGGCATCTACGGCCTGGACCTGGACGAGAGAACCTCGTTCGTAAACCCCGCGGCCGAGCGCATGCTGGGCTACGAGCCAGGCGAGCTCGCCGGGCGACACCAGCACGACATCGTGAGCCACATCAACGCCGAAGGCGTGCCCTACCCGGAAGACGAGTGCCCCATGCATGCCTCCCTCAGGGACGGCGGCGTTCATTCCTCGAGCGACGAGGTCTTCACGCGAAAGGACGGCTCCACCTTCCCCGTGGAGTACGTGAGCAACCCCATCTGGGAGGGCGGGGAGGTCGTCGGCGCGGTCGTCACCTTCAGGGACATCACGGAGCGCAAGGCGGCCGAGGAGGCGTTGCGCGAAAGTGAGGCCCGTTTCCGGCTGCTCGCCGAGAAGATGAGCGACCTCGTGTGCCTGCACGAGCCAGACGGGCGCTACGTCTACATCAGCCCCTCCTGCCGGCGCCTGCTCGGCTACGATCCCGAGGAGCTTCTGGGCACCGACCCCTACCTTCTCTTCCACCCGGATGATCTGTCACGCATCCGCGCCGAGGCCCACGACAAGGCGCTCGAAGGGCAGGCAGCCGTCTCCGTGATCTACCGGATCCGCAAGAAGTCGGGGGAGTACACCTGGTTGGAGACCGTCACCGAGCCCATACGCAACGAGGACGGCGAGATCGTCCGTCTCCAGACGTCTTCCCGCGACGTCAGCGAAAGGAAGCGCGTGGAGCGCGTGCTAGCCGACGCCGCCCGCGCCAAGGCCGACTTTCTCGCCGAGGTCTCCCACGAGCTCAGGACGCCCCTGACCGTGATCAGGGGCAACGCGGAGGTCGGGCTAGAGTTCGACGGCGACTGCGAGCACGTCGAGCTGCTGCGGGAGATAGTCAGGGAGACGTCCACGATGTCGGGGATGGTGGAGGACTTGCTGTTCCTGGCGCGTTCGGAGTCGGCAGCGCCGCCGTTCCGTATGGATCCCGTGGACGCGAACGTCTTGATGAGGGGCCTCGCGCGCAGGGCAACGTCGCTCGCCGCCGAGCACGGCGCGACCCTGGATACCACGCTGGAGGAGACCGGCCTCGTCGAGGTCGACCCCGCGCGGGTCGAGCAGGCTGTTCTCGCCCTCGTGGACAACGCGATCAAGTACGGGCCGGCAGGCCAGCGGATAACCTTGCGGTCCTGCTCCCGCGAGGGCGAGCTGCACATCGAGGTCGGGGACCGGGGGCCTGGCATACCGGAGGCTGAGCTGCCACGGGTCTTCGAGCGCTTCTACCGACTGGAAAGTGGCGGGGAGCCGGGCAACGGCCTTGGCCTCTCCATCGCCCAGACGGTAGCCGAAGCCCACGGCGGGCGCATCGACGCCGAGAGCCGGCCGGGAGAAGGCACCCGCATGATCCTCATCCTCCCCTTGTTAGGGCAACTAGCGCAGGGGCGCTGAAGGACCCGTCCGTCATCGGCGGACTGTGGGACCTCTCCCGAACGGCCCGCGAAGAACTTCCCGACGGGGATAGAAGCCTACGGGTTTCTGGGGAGATGCCCTACTCCTGCGGGCCCCGGCGCAGCTTGCCGGAGAGGACGTCCGCGTCGCTGGCGCGGGGGTCTTCGTCGTGCTCACGGGTTATCCCGACGGAGGGGTAGGTACCGGCGAAGCCGGGGGCGTTCATGTTTATGTCGATCTCCCCGCCCGGGCCGACGGTGAAGCTGCCGGCGCTGACGCGCTCCTCGCCCTCGACGAGCCACAGTTCGTAGTAGTCGCCGCCCTCGCAAGAAGGCAGGCCTCAGGCCTTCAGGCTGACCTCCGTGTTCCCGTTGGCATCTCCTATGCTGATATGACCGCCCGCATCGGGGGCGAGGTCCGTCGGGGTCAGCGTCGCCGAGGCGAGGGCCCCACCACCGGAGAGGTCGGGCACGAGGATGGCACCGAACACGACCAGCACAAAAACGAAAGCGGCCGTCACGGCCGCCCGGACCGCTGTACGTCGCAGCCTCTGGCGGTGGGAGATCGCGGCGCCCACGGCGCGATCCTCCGGCTTCAGCGGGGGGAATTCCGTGGTATACGCCAGGTCGAGGAGGCGTTCATGGGCCAGCCTCAACCCGCTCGCCTCCTCCCTGCAACGCGCGCATTCTCTGAGGTGACCCTCGACCTTCCTGTCCTCTCGCGCCTCAAGGGAACCCATCACGTAGGGCCCGAGGAGGTTCCGCAGCTCCTGATGCTCAGTCATCCACGGGCCGCCGATCCCCGTCGATACTCATGGTTTTGCGCAAGGCGCGCAGGGCCGCCGTGGTACGGCTCTTGACCGTACCAAGCGGCATGTTCGTACGCTCGGAGATCTCACGCTGTGTGAGGCCCCGGAAGTAGGCGAGCACGAGAATCTCCCTGTGAACCGGGGACAGGCGCGAGAGCGCGGCGGCCACGTCGAAGCGGCGCGAGAGCGTGCCGGACGGGTCGGCCTCCCCCCGTTCGAGCAGCGGTTCCCTCCCTACCACCCTCACGCGCGCATTGCGGCGACGGACCTGATCCGTCGCCCTGTTGCGGGTTATGCGGTAGAGCCAGGTCGCGAAGTGCGCCCGCGCCGGGTCGAAATCGGCCGAGTTCCGCCACACCGAGGTAAAGACGTCCTGGACCAGCTCCTCGGCGGTCTCCCTGTCGCCCAGCAGACGCTTGCCCGTCCCGTAGACCAGGCCAGCGTAGCGGTCGTAGAGATTCGAGAGGGCCTCCTCGTCCCCCGAGGCCACCCTCCTGACCAGAACCTCGTCTGCCACACGGTCCATACAGGCCCTTCCGGGACCGCCAACGGAAGCCCCGGCACGGCGACCCTCGGGGCAGATGATACCCCGCCCGCCGCCAGGCAAAGCCCGCGCCGCCTTCCCTGATGACAACCCCTTCATACGGGGATTTATACGACCGGCCGCGCCCCGCGGATTAGCGTTTCCGCGCACGAGGTCCACGATCACGGGTAAAATAAGCGCCATTGCGAGAAGGGAGACATGGTCCCGGTGGCGTCCGACACGACCGGCACGAAGCTCGGGGGGGTGGCCCGCAGGCCAGCGCGCGGGTCACCGGGCCAATTTTTCAGGGATCTCAGAGATCTCCTGCGCTACGACACGCTCAAGGCCACCGTGCAGGAGTTCATCCGCGACGACGCCCTTGGCCTAGCCGCCCAGCTGGCCTTCTACCTGATACTGGCGATCTTCCCGTTCATCCTGTTCTGCGTGGCCATACTCGACGCCTTCTCCAGCTCCGACCCGCAGTTCGTCACGGACCTCTTCTTCTACCTGAAGCGGCTCCTGCCGGCGCAGGTCTACGCCCTGATCTACACCTACACCGAGAACACGTTGCGCAACGGTGACACCGCCCCAGGCCTCCTCTCCGTCGGCATCCTTGGCACGGTCTGGGCAGCCTCCGGTGCCTTCGCCGCCCTGATAAACGCCCTGAACCGCGCCTACGACGTGCAGGAGACCAGGCCGTTCTGGAAGGTGAGGGGTATCGCCGTGCTTATGACTTTCGGCCTCTCGGCGCTGCTGCTCGCGGGCGTGCTCCTCCTGGTCGCAGGACCCTCCATCGGGAGCACTATCGCCCGGGTCTTCACCCTGGATGACGAGTTCATGATCGCGTGGAACATAGCCCGCTGGCCCGCGGCGTTGCTCTTCATGGTCAGCACGGTGGCGCTTCTCTTCTACTTTGCCCCAGACGCCAACCAGCCTTTCCGCTGGATCACACCGGGCGGCGTGATCGGCATCGTGCTCTGGATACTGACGAGCGTGGCCTTCAACCTCTACCTGAGCAGCGACTTCAACACCTATGACAGAACCTACGGCTCCATAGGCACCGTGATAGTCCTCCTCCTCTACCTCTACATCTCCTCCCTGACCATCCTCTTCGGAGCCACCCTTAACGCCACGCTCGTGAGGATTAAAGAAGAGGTCTCCGGGGAGCGGATCCTGGAGGCAGAACCAGCAAACCTCAAACCAGACGTGGTAGACGAAGAGACGGTCGAGCAGATCAGAGACGACGAAGGTTAGCAAGGACCCGGGCAGACACCCCACACGTCTTTGATATACTGTGCTTATCTGGAGGAGTGGCCGAGTGGTTGAAGGCGGCACCCTGCTAAGGTGTTATACCTCTCAACGGGGTATCGAGGGTTCGAATCCCTCCTCCTCCGCCCCGTAAGCTGGGGAACGAAACGCCCCTGGGCCCGCCCCCGCCCCCTCGTTCTACTCCGGGGACCCTTACATCTAGTCCTCCCCACCCCCACAGTTGCCGGAGCCCACATTAGAGGATCCTAATCGTCTGTCGGACCCGGCCTCGACGTTCGCATGCTAGGGTATCCCCCAGGATAGAAGGCCGGGATGTCGGGAGGTAGAGGAACTCTGGTGGAGACAAGGACCATCAAACCGCTGACAAGGCGTCTGTGCGAGGGCGCACTCGGGCTTTACGGTCTGCGGGATGCCCACCTCGAGCCGCTCGTAGGCGGCTTCGTGGAGGTTTACCTCGTGCGGACCGCAGACGGGGAAGACTTCGTCCTCCGGCTCTACGGCCTGTCCCACGTCGACGAAGCGGCGATGCGCGAGGACCCCAGGCTTCGTACCGGACCGGGCCTACGCTCCCCAGATACGATCCACGCGCAGTTGTCGTGGGTGGCCTCGCTCGGACGCGAAACAGGGCTGCTCGTACCCGAGCCGATGCTCACGTCGGAAGGCTCGCTAGTGGGACGGGTATCGGTCGAGGGGATGCAGACCGAACGCCACTGCGCGCTCTTGCGGTGGGTGCCTGGCCTCCACAGGGCCAAGGACCCTTCCCCCGAGGACCTCTCGTTGTTGGGTTCGTTCGTAGCCAGAATGCACGACCACTCAGAGCGCCATCCCCTACCCGAACCGGTGGCCCTTCCCAGGTGGGATCATTCCTGGCCGTTCGGGGATTCGGCCCCCCTGTGGGATGAGGGTCAGCGTTTCTACTCGGAGGAAGACATGGGGGTGTTCGTGGAAACGGCACGGCACTCGAAGGAGATCCTGGAGGAACTGGGCGAGGGCGCGGACGTGTTCGGCGTCATCCACCGCGACCTGAAGCTAGACAACGTCGTGTTCCACCGCGGGAAGGCGGGCGTCCTGGACTTCGACGCCTGCGGTCTGGGCCACTATCTCCTGGACCTCTGCCGGGTGCGCAGGAACCTCACGAGCACACACCCGAACCGCCTCAGGGAACTCTGGAACGCCTTCATGGGAGGCTACGAGGCCACGCGCCCCCTTCCCGAGGGCCATCGCGGGTATTTCGGAACGTTCGCCGCGATTCAGACGGTGGCGGCCGTCAACAGGCAAGTCGCCCTGTTGGCAACCGGGGGCCCCAGGAAGAAGACGCGAGACCCGCGCTTCCTCTCGAACGCCGTTGGGTTGCTGAAGAGGATGTCCGCGAACTGGGCGCTCTTGCCTCTTGGTATGCAGGAGCTACCGTACAAACTGGGCGCCGTTATCGGGGCGGCATGATCCGCTGTCCCGGCGCGAGGCAGAACCGCAGGAGCCCTGGCGTGCAAAAAGGGCCGGATCTCTCCGGCCCTTGCCTGGCCACGTGAAGGGGGATGGACAGCCCTCGGGCGCCCGTTTGGGACGCAGGGGTTGTTACTGTGCATCCCCCTTCATGGGCCGTTGGTAACGCGGAATTACATCATGCCGCGCAACTCGGCAACCATATCCAGTCCCTGCTGCTTGCACAGGTCCTTGGGGCGCATGATCGCCTGCTCGTCGAGCAGGTTGCGGGTCCTGGCCTCCTTCTCGAGGTGGCGCTCGATGACGTCGATAGCCCGGTCCACATCCTCGCGGGTGACCTCGCGGGTCTTCTCGTGGGTGATAGTGAGAGTCACTTGTCTAGCACCTCCTTCCCGTTGCGGATTAGACGGAGTTTGTAACATTTGATCCGCCTTCGCTAACTCCAGAGTAATCGCGGACCACCGCGCTGTCAAGAACAATTTTCGGCTTCGGACGTTGGCCCTCGGGCCGAAAATCCGTGGTTGTTTACCCCACGAAAGCGCCGCCGACGAGGCGGGGTACGACAGGCACCGTGTCCTCGGCCAGGCAGAACGCCAGATCCCTTCCATAGCCGAGACGTTCGAGTCTCCGCGCCGCGCTGTTGGCGGCAAGCGTGCTCGTTGGCCTGGACAGATAACGCTCGACGACACGCCTCGCCCGCCCGTCGAGCTCCGCACCGCGCGTTTCGAGCCGGTGGAGGATGGCCCCGGCCGCAACCTCGTCCTCCGAGGCACGGTGACCCTCCCAGCCGCACCCGATAACCGCAACCTCCGGATGGTCCCGGAGAGCCTCGCACAGGTGATTCGCGAGGCTCTCCGCGTTGACGAAGGCGCCGGCGAAGATGGCCCGCGCGCCGGAGGCGGCCTCGACGATGCGGGTGCCGTTCGTGGTGGAGAGGGCGACCGTGGATCCCGGAGGTACTTCGGAGGCAAGTACCTCCGTGGGTGAGTTGCCGAAGTCGAAGCCGGCAACCTTCGCGCTCCCCCGCTCCCCGATGCGGAAGTCCGTCCCCGCGGCGGCGGCCTCTTCGATGGACGCAACGGGAAAGACCCTGGCACCCTTCGAGACGAGCACCGCTATGGTCGTGCTCGCCCTGAACGCGTCGACCACCACCACCGTGGCCCCGATTCGGGCCGCGCTCCTGGCGCCACGCTCTCCACCGCTGTAGCGTGCCTTCACGGTGTAGGGTCCTGTCCTCTCTCGTGCATCGGGCGATTATAGGCCAGCACCCGGATTGAGAGAAAGGCAACAGCCACCAGCGCTAGAATGTAGTAGTTATAGACCTGTAGAACGTTTTCAGAGGGAGCAGAGGATGAGATACCGAAATCTTGGCGGCACGGACATCGCGGTCTCCGAGGTCGGCTTCGGGGTGTGGACGGTCTCGACCGGGTGGTGGGGAGAGGTGGACGCCGAGAGGTCCGTAAAGCTGCTGAGGCAGGCCCACGAGCGGGGCATCAACTACTTCGATACTGCCGACACCTACGGCTCGGGCAAGGGCGAGACCCTGCTGGCGGACGCCTTCG
>DASUPX010000061.1:0-9398 GCA_036280905.1 Rubrobacter sp.
GGGTTCATGATCGCCAGCTACGCCCCGTGGTTGACGGCGGCCTTCCCATGGTTGTTCTTCCAGTCCGGATACTACCTGGTAAGCCGGGGCGAGATCCCCACCTACGGTCTGATCTCCATCCCCGCCACAGCACTCTGGACCGTGCTGTTCGTCTTTCTAGCCCTGCGCGGTTTCGAACGCACCGAACTCTAGAAGATACCTACCTCTTCGCGAAGGAGGTGGAACGGTGGCTCGGGCCGCCAGAGGGCCCGGAGGCGTTGCGGAATGGCGTTACCAGAACCCCACCGTGAGCATCGCTGCAGGGCCACAGGGTCGTACATCAACGAGATCCTCCCGGTGTAATCTTTGCCCGCGGGGACCAGCATATCCTGCACCCAAACGGACTAGCCCTAGAGTACCTGCAGCCTTCCAACGTCAACGGTGCGCGCGGCGACAGCCGCCTCACCGACATCCACGCTCGGGGCCGGCAGGCCGAGCGGCATATCGAGAACGTCTTCCGCGAGCCTGCGATACGTATCGAGGCCAGCCGGTACGGGACGCTCTCCTATCCCCGATGCCAACGCGACGAGGGCTGCCGTCCCGACGCCGCTCTCGTATGACGAGCTGACCACGGGCCTCATGCCAAGGTCCAGGGCCCGCTCTGCTATGCGCAGGGTGTTCGAGATACCACCCAGCAACGTAGGCTTGAGCACCACGGCCCGCGCGTAGCGGTGTTCCCCGAGTACACCCGGCCCCATCCCGACCAGCGTCTCGTCGAGGGCCACGGGCACGCCAAACTCCCGGACGAGTTGCGGCAGGCGCCCGGGGTCGGCGAGCGGCTCCTCGAGGTACTCGAAACGCGGCACACCCCCCAGGAACTCGGCCGCCTGCTCGTAGCCCCACGCCCGGTTCGCGTCGAGGCGCAGGGAGACGGACGTGCCAAGCTCTTCGACCAGCCTGCTTACGAGCCTGGCGTCCTCGGCGGCAGCTTTGGCTCCGACTTTGAGCTTGACGGTTTCGTAGCCGGCGTCTTTCATGTGCCTGGCCTCTTGCAGGACCTCGTCCCGGGAGCCCGAGAGCAGGCCGTTTACCGGCACCCTCGGTCGCCCCGCCAGAAGCCTGGGCAACGAACCTCCCGAAGAGGCCGCGCGCAGGTTCCAGACCGCCAACTCCACCCCGAAGCGGACAGAGGGTGCGGGGGCGAAACGTTCGAGCTCCCGGCCAAGCTCCCCCCCCTCACGCCCGGTCCAGTCGCCTGTTACAACGCGGCCGAGAAGGGCCCCTGCGACGCCGCGCAACTGCGCGGTAGCCAGGTGCAGGCTCTCGAAGCTGAAGCCGGGGAGCGGGGCGCTCTCGCCCCAGCCCTCCGAGCCGTCGTCACCGGACAGCCTCAGGAGCAGCCCTTCCCGCCGGTAAAAGGCGGTACCTCCGAGCACCACGGGTCCACGGAGCGGCAGGCTGTAGCGGAAGACGTCGAAGCCGGCGAGCCTCATCCCGTCAGCCGGCGGAGATCCCGGTGGCCCTGAGGAGGGTTATGTCTCCCGAGATGGTCTTGACGCGCAGGCGCGCGGTGGCGCCGTCACCCCCTTCGGGCGAGAAATCGCTGCGGATATCCCCGGAGAGCGTGTTCAGGTCGATGTCCAGCGTACGCCCGGAGGGAAGCCCGATCCTCACGTCTCCGGAGGTAGAGTTGCATTCCAGATCCCCACCCTCGTAATCTTCGACCTCGACGTCGCCGCTCTGGGTGGAGGCCGAAAGGGCGGCGAGCACGGTCCCGAGCTGCACGTCCCCCGAAGCCGTTCTCACGGTTGCCCGTCCACCCAACCGCCCCAGCCTCACGTCGCCCGCGGCCGTGTTCGCGGAGAGGCCGCCGCCGACCTCACCGAGCTCGACGTCGCCGGAGGCAGCCTCGACGGCGGCGTCGCCCTCTATGATTCCCGCCCTGATGTCCCCCGAGGCAAGACTGGCGCTGAGGGTTCCCACATCCACCTGCACGTCCACGTCCGCGGAGGCGGCGTTTACCTCCAGGTCCGTGCCAGCAGGCGTTCTGATGGTGACGTCGAATGAGTCCCAACGGCTGCCCGACCTGTTCGGCGTGCGGACCAGGATCCTACCCCCGCGCTGCTCGATATCGAGCTCTTCCGCGTTCTGTCCATCGACGTCGACCTCCACGATGCCGGCCTCTCCCGGCAGGAAGACCATCTCCCCGGCTGGCAGGGTGACCTCGATCTTGTGCCGCCCACCGACCTGAAACTCCTCATGCCGGAAGCCGCTCACGTCCTCACCGTCCCCTTCATGCTGCGGCCGACCTGCACCGGACGCGCCGTCGACCGCGAGAGGGCCCCGACCAGGTAAGCGTTGACGGATTCTCCCGCCGCCCGCGCCGCCTCCTCGACGGCGGACTTGAGGCTCGGGGGCAGACGGAGTGAGATCCTGGCCCCGTACTCCTCGTCCACAGGGCGTCCCTTCTCTTGCTCCCCGCTCCTGACCTCCATCGCGGGCTCCCCACCCCTCAACACGACCTCGACCCTGTGGTGCGGGAGCTGCCCACCCACCTCCGCGGCGGCCTGCTCTGCCAGATCCAGAGCAAGCTGGCGAGAGGCGGGTCCAAGCGCCTCCCTTAACGCCCGCGCCGCCGCCTCTACCGCAGGATCCCCACCAGCCAACGACACCTGGTTGGTGACCGCCGCCTCGAACCTGGTGAGCGCCGCCCTGCTGTTCACACAATACCTCCTCGACTTCCGCACCGACCGTTCCCGCCCGCACCGCACATCCCGGGAAACGACCCCGGAAGAGTCCCGCGACGGTCCAGCGTCACTATACTCGAGCACCACGAGACCACGCCGAAAAAGCCCACGTACCAAACCCCCAACCGGAGACCGTCCGCGCCCAGCCAGACGCGCCGATTCGACCCCGGCCCACACGTCCCCCCTGCGCTCACGCCACAACCCCACGTCCACAAACTCGTGCACCAGGACCTCCCTATAGTTTATGACATCACTATGACATCACTATGATGTCATGTCAAGGCAGGCTGAAAAATGGGACCGAACGCGACCGTAGATCGGCATTCGGTTTCACCGAGCAACAGAAGTCAAAAGCTGACAGCTGAGGGCCAGGAGCTAACAGCTAATAGATCAAGGACGTCGGGGGAACTGGGAGAAGTCGGGTTTACGCTTCTCTTTATAGGCGTCACGGCCTTCCTGGGCCTCTTCGGAGCCGTAGAACAGGAGGTTCGTATCGTGGGCGAGTTGTTGGATGCCGGCGAAGCCGTCTTCGTGGGCGTGGAAGCCTGCTTTCAGGAGGCGCAGGGCGAAAGGCGAGCGCTCGAGCATCTCCCTGCACCAGGCCACCGTCTCCTCCTCCAACCTGTCGAGCGGGACGACCGTGTTGACGAGGCCCATCTGCAGGGCCTCTTCGGCCGAGTACATCCTGCAGAGAAACCACATCTCCTTGGCCTTCTTGGGGCCGACGAGGCTGGAGAGGACTGAGGCACCGAAGCCGCCATCGAAGCTCCCGACCTTCGGGCCGACCTGCCCGAACTTCGCGTTATCGGCGGCGATGGTCAGGTCGCAGATCACATGCAAGACGTGACCGCCTCCGACGGCGTATCCGGCCACCATCGCGACCACGGGCTTGGGGCAGCGTCGGATCTGGACGTGCAGATCAGTTACGTGGAAGCGCCCGACCGAGGCCCCCCCGGGGGTCCGCTGCGGTGCGCTCGGGTCTTCCAGGTATCCTGCGTCCCCGCGCACCTTCTGGTCGCCACCCGAGCAGAAGGCGTCAGGCCCCTCCCCGGTCAGGATGATGACCCCGGTCTCGGTATCCTCGCGGGCGTCTTCCAGTGCGCTTTGCATCTCCATCACCGTCAGGGGGCGGAACGC
The DNA here is from genome assembly GCA_036280905.1 of Rubrobacter sp. Lineage (GTDB taxonomy): Bacteria > Actinomycetota > Rubrobacteria > Rubrobacterales > Rubrobacteraceae > Rubrobacter_D. The sequence continues at coordinate 3,864 of DASUPX010000061.1, forward strand.
GTTGCGCACCTCCGGACGGTTTATGGTGATCTTCGCTATCCCCTCCGCCTTCTCGTACCTGATGTCCTCGAACTCTCCGGCTGATTCCCACGCTATGTTAGTCATGCGAAAGATTATATAGAGCGGTTCCTCGGAGTGAGTAGTCTCAGGGGAGAGAGGGCTACTAGCCACAGGTAGCAGGAATATTGCGGAAGCCTGAAACCTGTGGCCTGATGCCTTCTCCCGGGTCGCTTCGGCGTGACGGGTTCCCAGGACGCTACGGGTCCACGGGGGCTACGGGGACGTCCGGAGTAGGTATGGAGTTGCCATGCTCGTCTACCAGGGGCTCGTATGAGTCCCTGTGCAACACGCCGTCGAAGATGACTTTTCCGTCTTTTTCGATCTTCTGGCGCGTTACCCATTCGGAGCCGTCCCTCCCCATGTAGGCTGGCTTCGAGTTCATGGTGACCTCGGTGCCGGTGGGCCGGCCCCAGATCTCGGCGTACACGTAGCCATCCCTGGCCACCCGCTCGCGCAGCAGCACGTACCCATCGGTGGTGTTGCGGAACTTCATATCGAGGTCGTCGGCCTTGCCTGGACCGCCCCACCACACCGTCGCGTCCATCCCCGGACGTATGTAGGGGAGTTGTGAGGAGTGCGGGGTGCGTTCGATCACGTCGAGGCCAGCGAAGTTGGCGGCGTTGTACAACGTGGAAGTCACCTGGCAGAGCCCTCCCCCGTCCGCGGTGGTCTCCTGCCCGCCCACTATGACCTTGGTCTGCTCATAGTCCAGGTGGGAGACTTCGGAGTTCATGGAGAAGACCTCGCCAGGGGCCAGGAAAGTTCCGTTCACAGCGCCCGAGGAGATGGCCAGGTTCTCAACCCGCGTGCTGGCGTCGCGCACGACAGCATAGTTGGTGCGGTAAGAACCCAGGAGATCGGTTGGCGCGAGTCGTACGGCTCGAGCGGTGGTAAGGTCCGGTTTTTCGGCCACCGTGGTAACGGAGTATCTGCGCTTGCCCTCGAAGATGCCCTTCAGTATGGAGTGAAACAGTTCGTCTTCCTCTATCTTCCTGCCTTCCCGCCCTGGCGTAACGGAGACGGTCGGGTCCGCCCCACCTTTCACCTCGTAGCCGGCCTCGACGGGCTTTACCGTCAGGTCCGCGTACATACCGGACAGTTGCCGGCGCAAACGATCGAGATCCAACCCAATCTCTAGCGTCCCACCCTTCCGGGCCACAATGAGCGCTGATCCCACCTCGGCAGGCGAGAGTTTCCAGCTCTCGTCCGGCGCCGTCAGCACGAGCGGCCCCGACATCGCCCGGCGTGCCTCTCGCGCGGCGGCCTCGGCCTCTTCGGTGGTAAGACGCGGCTGGATCACCCGCCCGGATGTCCGCGCTTCGGGAGAGAGTTCGGCAAGCGCTTGCTCTATCTCTCGGGCGGTAGCCGGAACGTCGAGTCTGTAGCCCGTCTCTGCTCCGGAGACAAGGACGGTAGACCCGTTCACGTCGACGGCTGCGTCGCGTGCTTCCCTGTTCATGCGGCCGGAGATTTCTTCGACGGCCGCGCGCGCTGCTCCCGGACGGAGGTGTAACTCGGCGGGTACGCTCGTGCCGAAGGGTGATTCGACCCGTCCGATCAGGCGCTCCGGAAGGCTTCCCCGACGGCCGACCGCGTAGGCCTTCTCGACGGTCGCACGGACATCGAGGCGAGCACCCAACTTTTCCTCTGGAATGCCAATGGTCCCTGTAGGACCGGAGAGGGAGAGGCGCCCCGATCCATCAGGGTACCGTGCTTGGAGCGCCACACGGGCCTCCGCCGGGGTCTTGCCCCCCAACGCGACGTCGCCAACGGAGACACCATGGCGGATCACACCCGCGCTGACCAACCCTTCCGCCATGGTGAGCGCGGCCAGCACGACGCACGCGAGGGTCGCCACCCCGGCGAGTGGGGGGATTCTATGGCCCGATCCCCGGGGGAGATTTCCGCGACGTTCTCCCCCGCCCCCCGTTTTGCCGCGCGCCCCGCGCCAGGCCACCAGGCTCCTAGTCATGACTGGCACCTCCTCGCACCATCGTCTCGACGGTATTCGGCCCAGCGGCGACCGCCTTCTCTTCGTACTTCCTGGCAGGCCCGTTCATACGAGCCACCTCCTTCGGGTAGGCTAAACGTAAGGATTGCGTCCTCGTCACGCCCAGGCACGATCGCCATGCCTGAACGCGTCAGAACGTACGCCCTGCAGTCGATGGGAGCGCAAGCCCCGATCGACGATGCGGGCGAGAATCCCTACGTTCGCGAGACCCGAAGGAGCCTGAAGATGGGTGGCCCAGTCGCCGGCGGACCAGAGAGGAAGCAAGAGACCTCCCCATCCGGCGGACGGGCCGATGATGCTGCGAGGAGGCCGTACGTGTGCGCAGGCGGCGCCACCCGGCGCACCACCTTGCCGGCCAGAACGGCCACGCTTATCGCACACAATCCAAGCCCGGCTTTGACGGCCTGGCCGGTGTCTGGCGGGCCGGCGTGCCTGGCCAGGTAGAGGGCGCCGCCAAGCATGATGAGGGTCGCCCAGGCGACCACCAGCACGGGAAGCAGCTTCAAAGACGTTTCGCGCAGCCTCATCACATCAGCCTACATGGTACACGATGGATCCCGGTATTCGTGCGCAGCGGCCCACAGCACACGTAGTAGAATCGCTATATCGCTCTATAGCGATATAATGTACCGGCAAGCCAAATGCGAAACGGAGGTCGGGATGACCGGATACACGAAGCGAAGGTTGTCGTCAGCCGCCATGGGCATGGTTGCGGAACGGTTCAAGGTACTCTCGGAGCCGATGAGGCTCAGGCTTCTCTACTCCCTCATGGACGGCGAGAAGAACGTCTCCGAGCTCGTAGCGGAGACCGGAAGCGCCCAGGCCAACGTCTCCAGACACCTCTCGGTGCTGCTCGACGCCGGCATCCTGGGCCGCAGAAAAGAAGGTACCAGCACCCACTACCATATTGCGGACGAGTCGATCTTCGAGCTCTGTAATCTCGTGTGCGGCTCCATCTACGACCGGCTGGCGGCCGAACTCGACGAGCTCGACGCTCCCCCCCGACACTAAACCCCCGAGAGCAAGACACATGCCCTGCGTGCCTTGACACTCCTTTATATCGTTATATAACGATATAGTGTTAGAAGAGAGCAGGAGTACAGACTATGGACGACGGCATCAAATTCCTCGTGGGGGCGCTCTCCGGCGCCCTTGTCGTGTTGCTGCTTCTGACGGGGACCATCTCCGGCGGAATGATGGGAGGCATGGGGCAGATGATGGGGGGCACGCTCGGCATGGCGTTCGGGCTCGTGTTCTGGTTTGCGTTAGTCGCCCTGATCGTGCTCCTCGTCGCCTGCGCCGTCCGGCGCATATAGCGTGGCTACGGTCCGCGGTTCGGGCGTAGTGGAGGAAGAGATGTACAGAGGGGGGATATCTTGGAGGACTTTACACCGGTAAGCGGTCTCGCCGGTGGAATGCTCATCGGCCTTGCCACCGTGCTGCTCATGCTGTTCAACGGCCGCATAGCCGGGATCAGCGGCATCGTCGGCGGCCTGATGGCCAGGAAGGGTTACGGGGTCGGCTGGCGCGCGATGTTCGCGGGCGGCCTCTTGCTTGGCGCCGTGGGTTACATGCTGGCAACGGGAGGGAATTTCCCGGTCCAGATCCAGGTCTCTTCACCGATCGTGGTCGTGGCCGGGCTCCTCGTGGGCTTCGGGTCCCGCCTCGGTTCCGGGTGCACCAGCGGCCACGGCGTCAGCGGCATCGCGCGCCTGTCCGGGCGCTCGATCGTGGCGACGCTCGTGTTCATGGGAACGGCGATCGTGACGGTGTTCCTCACAGGTCATGTGCTGTGAGGAGGTTCGGGTTGCCAGGGATGGCCGTAGCCCTGTTCTCGGGCACGCTCTTCGGGCTCGGCCTCGCCGTCTCGGGTATGGCGAACCCCCAGAAGGTCCTTGGTTTTCTCGATGTTGCGGGAGGATGGGACCCGACGCTCGCGTTCGTCATGGGCGGGGCGCTGCTCGTTGCCTTTCCGGCCCTTCACCTGGTCTTCGGGCGTGGGCGTCCGGTACTGGCGGAAGACTTCGAGTTGCCGGCCACTACCAGGGTCGACGCCCGCCTCGTTGGCGGTTCGGTGCTCTTCGGCGTCGGCTGGGGGCTCTCTGGGTTCTGTCCGGGTCCCGCGGTCGTGGCGCTCGTTCCGGCGCTGACCACGGGTTTGCTGCCGGCCTTCGCCTTCGCCGCCGCGATGGTGGCTGGCATGGTCCTCTACGAGTGGATCTCGAGATGATCGGGCGCGAGAAGCGAACAAGCCGATAACCAACGAGCCTGGAGGTCGTAGAACATGTTTTTCAGAGAAGTCTTGAACGAGGACCTGGGATGCGCTTCGTACATCATCGCCGACGGCGGGGAGGCGGTTGTAGTGGATCCCAGATGGGAGGTGGGAGAGTACCTCAGGATAGCCGAGGATAACGGGTTTCGGATCTCCCACATCCTCGAGACCCACAACCACGCCGACCACCTCTCGGGCAAGGGACGCCTCGTCGAGGCCACGGGTGCCAGGATACACATCTCCGGGGAGGCGGGCGTCGAGTACGAGCACGAACCCCTCGAAGACGGAGACCAGATCGAGGTCGGCAGGGTGCTGATCACGGCCCTTGCCACGCCAGGCCACCGTCCGGAGCACCTCGCTTTCACGGTAGAGGACGCGAGCCGGGGCGGGCAGCCCTGGGTGCTGTTCACCGGCGACTCGCTCTTCGTGGGGGATCTTGCCCGACCGGACCTCGCCGTCGAGGCCGAAGAGGGTGCCCGCGGCCTGTTCCGTTCGTTGGGAAAACTCGAGAACCTCGCGGACTTCGTGGAGGTGAGGCCCGGGCATATAGGCGGGTCGCTGTGCGGTGGCGCGCACATGAGCCGCAAGCCCGGTTCCACCATCGGCTTCGAGCGCCGCTACAACGATTACCTGCGCTTCGAGGACGAGGACGAGTTCGTTAGGACCCTGACCTCCGAACAGACGCCCCAGCCACCGAACTTCGGGCGCATCGTGGAGCTCAACCGGGGACCCCTCCTTACCGGGTCCATCATGCCCGTTCCCCTCTTGCCGCAGCGCGTCGCCGAGCTCGTCGGGGACGGGGCGGTCCTGATAGACGGCCGTGACCAGAGGGAGTTCGACGCGGTCCACGTCCCGGGCTCGATCAACGTCACCACCAACCAGACCGGGGTTGGCACGCGGGCGGCCTGGATGGTGGAACCCGAGAGCGAGGTCATCGTAACGGCCGGTGGCGAAGACGAGGCAAGGGCCATGATACCCATGCTCGAAGCCGTGGGGTTCCGCCGCGTACGCGGCTTTCTCACCGGCGGCCTGAACGCCTGGCGCGCGGCCGGCCTGGAAACACAGGCTACCCCCGCCCTGGACATACCGGGCCTCGCCGAGAAGATCGAAAATGACCAGGTCACCGTTCTCGACGTCAGGAACGCGGCAGAGTGGGAGACGGGACACGTGGATGGCTCTATTCACGTCCCCT
>DASUPX010000062.1:0-21380 GCA_036280905.1 Rubrobacter sp.
ACCTATGTGTAACGTCCCATCCGCGTGTCCAGACGAACCGACCCTCCCCGAAAAGCCCCGTCAGCGTCCGAACATCGGCATCTCCTGGATGAAAGCTGATAGCTATTAGCTGACCGCTGAAAGCTGACAGCTCATATATACTGGCAACCGTTCCGGACAAAGGAAAACCCGCCGTGAGGCAGGGACGCAAAGCCACGGGCCTCGTTTGCCGAGGTAGCCAGGCCGCCGAAAGGAGACCGTTCATGATTCCGCCCCGCTCCTCTTGCGCTAGCTTGCGCATGGCTGATTCCGAAAGGCGAACACGCGGCGGGCCGGTGCTTGCCGCGGTGGTCTGTGCCTTGTTGGCCACCATCCTGGTAGCCCTGGTCTTCCCCGCACGCGACGCGCGCGGCGCCGCGACCGTCCCGGACGGTTTCGCACACTCGCGGGTCGTCGGCGGCCTCACAAACCCCACGGCGATGGACTTTGCGCCGGACGGCCGGCTCTTCGTGGCCGAACAGCGCGGCGTGCTTCGGGTGCTGAAGGCGGACGGGACCCTGACCACGTTCCTGGACATCTCGGGCAAGGTGGACGCGGCGGGCGAGCGCGGCCTGCTGGGCGTCGCCTTCGACCCCGCCTTCCCCGAAAACCACTACGTCTACCTCTACTACACAAGGAAATCGACGTCCACCAACCCGGCACACAATCGGGTGGTTCGCGTTACCGCGGACGGCAACAGGGCCGTCTCGGGCAGCGAGCGGCTCATCCTCAGGCTCAACAACCTGAGCAGCGCCACCAACCACAACGGCGGCGCCATACACTTCGGCGAAGGAGGCAAGCTCTTCGTGGCCGTCGGTGACAACGCAGATGGCACCAACGCGCAATCACTGCGCACCCTGAAAGGGAAGATGCTCCGCATCAACAAGGACGGCACGATCCCCCGGGGAAACCCCTTCTACGAGCGCGCCGCGGGCAACAACCGCGCCATCTGGGCGCTCGGGCTTCGCAACCCGTTCAGCTTCGCGGTCCAGCCCCGGACGGGAGAGATGTTCATAAACGACGTGGGGCAGAGCACCTGGGAGGAGATCAACCGCGGCCTGGCCGGGGAGAACTACGGGTGGCCCAGATACGAGGGACCCGAGTCCGACCCCGCCTACCGTGGCCCCGTCTTCGCGTACGCGCACGGCGACTTCGGCACCACGGGATGCGCCGCCATAACCGGCGGGACCTTCTACGATCCCCCCACGGCACAGTTCCCGAGCCGCTTTGCTGGCGACTACTTCTTCGCGGATCTCTGCGGCGGGTGGATAAGGAGGCTCGACGGCGCCACGGGAGACGTCCGGAGCCGGGGCTTTGCCACCGGCATAAGCCGGCCCGTAGACCTCAAGGTGAGCAAGAACGGTGTCCTCTACTACCTCAGCAGGGGAGAAGGATCGGGCTCGGTCGGAAAGATTCGCTACACGGGGACCTGAGTCGGCCCGTGAAAAGAGTCAACCCGAGAAGGCTACAGGTGATGTACGTGGCCCGTTAGCAGCTCCACCCACCGCAGGTGCTGCAGGTGTTCTCACCCGACACGCAGGTATTCTGGGTGGCGACCCCTCCACCGGCCACCGCTTCGAGGTCTTGATCCGAGACCTCCTCGGGGTCCTGGCCGGCCGATGATCCGCTGTGGGGGAGCACCAGGTAGATGGTGTCCGCCGTCTCCTCCACGGCAACCACCTGTACCTCATCGGGCAACGGCGCGCCGATCTCCTCCCCGATCGCCGCCCTGGGATCATCTAGAAGCTGCTGGCGGAACGCTTCGTCCTCCAGGCTCCGCCGGACTATCCGGCGCTCGATCTCCTGGCGGTCGCTGGCCGCTTCGGTCATGATCTTCCCCCTTTGCTCTCGCTCGTCCTGCTTGCCGCAAGTGCCTCTGAAGGCTGCCCGTCAGCAACCCCACTGCCCGCAGGTGTCGCAGGTAGACTGCCCCGCGCAGGTGCCGGCGCTGTGCGGTACGCCGCCGCCGGCTACCGCCTCGAGTTCCTGGTCGGAGAGGTCTTCCTGCCCGGCTGGCGACCTGCTGGGGAGCGCCAGGTAGATCGTGTCAGCGGTCTCCTCTAGCGTCACGATGCCCACCTCATCGGGCAACCGAACGCCAAGCTCCTCCTCTACCGTAGCCTTCGGGTCCTCGAGTAGCCTTCTCCTGAAGTCCTCGTCCTGGAGGCTACGCTCGACGATTCTTCGCTCCATCTCCTGGCGACCAGTCGTGTCGCTCATTCAGCTCTCCCCTTTCTCGTCTGCCCTGGTCTTCGTCGGATGCCCACACCACGTCCTGGCACGGTGAGAGCGCTACATGAGACTAGCTGCTCAACTCGTGCAGCCGGGCCCGACTGCGGTCTGGCATTGATCCGGCGGGCCGCAGGACCAGCCCGAGCAGGTCCAGGAGGTATCGCCGCCGGCCACCGCTTCCAGATCCTGGTCGGAGAGACCGCCGGCCCCGGCTCCCGCCGAGCTGCTTGGAAGCACCAGGTAGATGGTGTCTGCGGTCTCCTCCACGGCCCTTACCTGCACCCCCTCGGGTATACGCTCCCCGTACTCCTGCTCCAGGGTGGCCCTTGGATCGGCGAGAAGCCTTCTCCTGAATACCTCGTCCTGAAGGCTACGCTCGACGATCTTGCGCTCGATCTCCGCGCGGCCGCCGCCCCCACTTGCTTCGCTCAAGATTCCTACTCCTTTCGCATCGACCACGGATGAGCCTGACCGTGGCCTTCGCGCATTGCTAATCCGACCACGGCCTCGTCGAAAGTACATCCTGACGGCCACTTGCGGCACATCGTGGTGCCTCTGGTGTCCCCTCAGGAGTTCGGCTTCAGGCGCCCAGCTCGCCACCGACGGGCGAGAATCCGGCATCACCCTCTGGGTCGGCGGGGTACACCGCTCCACGGTAGCCCTGGGACCGGCAAGCGGCCTTCGCTGCCGCTACGCCTTCAGGGCTACCGTGGGATGAACCTCCGGTCCGACTCCAGCGGTTCTACAGCCTTACCGACGACCAGGTGGGCATCCACAGGTACAGGTGCCCGATTGACTCGTGTCGTCGCAGCCCCCCCAGGAGGAGCCACCACCGGCCACGGCCTCCAGATCCTGGTCGGAGATCTCCTCCGATCCGGCTCCCGCCGGGCTGTTTGGAAGCACGAGGTAGATGGTGTCTGCGGTCTCCTCGACCGCCTGGATCGTGACCCCCTCCGGGAGCGGCATGCCGAGTTCCTGCTCCACGGTGGCCCTTGGGTCGGCGAGCAGTCGCCGTCTGAAGTCCTCATCCTGAAGGCTACGCTCGATGAGCCTGCGCTCGATCTCCACGCGGCCGTTCGATTCGGTCACGATTCAATCCCCCTTCGTTCTCGGCAACAGGAGATGATCCCCACTGAGATCATGGTGGTCCGCCTCGCCGTCGTCAGGACCCGGCGCGCAGCGGATCGGCTACGGAAGCCCTAGGCGCACCCCGCGGTGCTCTCGGTTGCCATACACGTGTTGGGCTCCCAGCCGCCGGCCACCGCCTCGAGTTCCTCATCCGAGAGTTCGTCGTTTTCGGCGCCGGCCGACGAGGCGCTAGGGAGAACGAGGTAGATGGTGTCTGCTGTCTCCTCCACCACCTCCACTCGCATCTCTTCGGGCAGCGGTGCTCCCAGCTCCCGCTCCATGGTAGCCCTCGGATCCTCGAGTAGCCTCTTACGGAAGGACTCATCGTTGAGGGTCCGCTGGGCGATCCTACGCTCTATCTCCATCCGCCCTGACGCCTCGCTCATACCGAAACCCCTCTCTCGATCCTCCGCCGATACGGCCTCCGGGTGATCGCGCCCGCTGGCTGCAACCCACGGGCCACAAGGGAAATTATCTCACCCTGGCCCCTCCCGGGCTACTGAGTGGCTCGCCTCCCTCGGTAGTTGGCCCGCTAATATCCGCTCGCGGCCGGGTCCTTCCCCAACCCGTTCTGCTCAAGGAGATGGGGAAGATCAGGCAGGGCGGCCACGAGGGGGATCTTGCGGGTTCCACGGTTCCCGTGCGGTTTCGCCGTGTTCAGGGCCGCCTTCGGCACCCCGGCGAACGCGGCAAGGGCGTCGAGGCTCGTAGAGATGCCGTCGGTAGGGATCACCAGCGACCGTTCGGGTGGTAGCGCAGCCTCGATGCGGGCCGTCTGGCGCGCGTGGAACCGGAGCAGGTCAACCGCGAGCGGGCGGAGCGTGGCGCGCAGATGCTCGGCGGAAGCAAACTGCCCGGGATCGAGGCTGGGCGCCATGAGCCTGCCGAGCGCGAGGTGCCAGTCGGGCCATGGGCGGCCATCGAGGAAGGCGCCATACTGCAACATCATGTTCAGAAAGGAGTCGGCCCAGGAGACGGCATCGCGTTGGGTGTACACGAAGCGGGCCTCGGGGTGAAGCTCGACCAGTATGTCCAGATAGTAGTGGTTGAAGCTGGCGGAGTCCAGCTCCAGGGTGCCGGCTTCGGCCCGTCGTGCCAGCCAGCGACGCATGCCGTCGCGGCTTAGCCTGCCGTTCCTCCAGGCGACCAGGTGCACCACGGTCTCGGCGAAGAGAAACTCGTAGCCCCAGCGGAAGGGCTCGAAGAGTAGCGCCAGGGAGGTCGTTCCGGTCTTGGGCAGGCCAACCCCGATGAGGTGGAACCGCCGGCCTGGCAGGGAGGACGGGACCTCCTTCTCACCCCACCAGTGGCCACGGTTGACGCCCTGGCGCTGCGACCGCAGCGAGACGATGTCGGCTTCAGCCATCGGACAGATCGGAGTGCCCCTTGCCCGCCCTTGATGACAGACGTCGATGGGTGTGGACCAGGCCGTCTTCGGGATGCTGCCTCCCGAGCTCCCGCTCCACGACCATCGTGGGGTTACAGGACACCCCCGGGCCAACCTCTCTGTACCGTAGGCTTCCACCGTTCTGTCCGCGCTTCATATCGGCACGTCTATCGGTTCCTTCGACCAGGATTCTAGCTCCCTCCGCTTGCGTCTGTACGGCCCCAGGTGCGAGATATCGTTATCCCACATCTCCCCGGCCCGGGCAAACCGGCGGGCTGCAGCCCGTCAAACGTCCTGCGCGGTTCTGAAGCGCTGGCGACGTGATCCCGGGACGGACCGGGGTCGGGTTGGATAACCCTGCATTCGATGCTCTTCATCATATACAATGTGTAACGCTGACGTGGGAGTCCTACGCTGAGTTTGCCGGCGAATGGTTGACGGGGTGTCGTGCAAAAGTCCCTGTTTCGCGAAGATGCTATGGACAAGATGCTGTCTCCGGACGAGCTCGACGAGCTCATGCGTGTCACGGATCCCAGAGGCTGGCTGGCCCTCATCGCGCTGCTCGCCCTCGTGATAGCCGCGGTCGGGTGGAGCATCTTTGCCAGCGTCCCGGTCGAGGTAGGCGGTGACCAGGGCGTCCTGATCCACAGCGGTGCCAGGCATGGGGTTGCATCCCAGGTGTCCGGGCTCGTGACGCAGGTAGAGGTGAAGCCCAAAGACCAGGTGAAAGAGGGGCAGGTCATCGCCAGGGTCCAGACCGACAGCGGCGAGAAGGCCGACGTGGTCACCCTCTACAGCGGCAGGGCGGAGGAGATACTGGTCCAGAAGGGCATGGTGTTGAATCGGGGCCAGCAGGTCGCCGTGGTGGAGCAGGGCAGCAAACCACTCGAAGCGGTTATCTTCGCGCCTACCGAGCAGGGAAAGCAACTCGAAAAAGGCATGCGGGTGCAGATCTCGCCTACCACCGCCAAGGTCGAGGAGTACGGGTTTATGGAGGGGAAGGTCACCTCCGTTTCGGAGTTTCCGGTAACCAGAGGCGAGATGTTCGCGGTGCTTGCGAACCAGAGCCTGGTCGACACGCTTCGCACGAGTGAGGATCAGCTCCAGGTCGACGTCAAGCTGCAGAGCGACCCGTCGACCCCGAGCGGTTTCAGTTGGTCATCCTCAAATGGTCCGCCCTTCTCCATCAGCCACGGAACGCCGGTCACGGCAACCTTCGTGCTGGGCAAGCAGCATCCAATAAACCTCGTCTTCCCCTCCTCGAACGAATAGCAACTTGTCGGGGTCGACACGACAACGGCAGCCCGCCACCCCGCCGGGAGACCGAGACGCAAGGCGGGGCGCTGGCCGCGCGAGGACGCCTACCGTGCTCCAGATGGAGGCGGTCGAGTGTGGCGCGGCCGCGCTCGGCATCATACTCGGGTACTACGGCAGGGTGGTTCCGCTGGAGGAGTTGCGCGTCGCCTGCGGCGTCTCGCGTGACGGGTCCAAGGCAAGCAACGTGGTCAAGGCCGCCCGGGGGTACGGGCTCATCGCCAAAGGTTACAGGAAGGAGCCCGATGAGCTGAGGACCCTTGCCCCACCGTTTATCGCCTTCTGGAACTTCAGCCATTTCCTCGTGATCGAAGGCTTCGGAAGACGCGGCGTTTACGTGAGCGACCCAGCCAACGGACGCCGCATTGCCACCTACGACGAGTTCGATCGGGCCTACACCGGCGTGGTGTTGACGTTCGAGCCTGGGCCAGAGTTCCGCAAGGGCGGGGCCAGACCAAGCCTCCTCGCCGCCATGAGGACGCGGCTCAGGGGTTCTGAATGGGCCCTCGCCTTCGTCGTGCTGGCGAGCCTGGCGCTGGTCGTACCGGGCATCGTCATCCCCATCTTCTCCCAGATATTCGTCGACCAGTATCTCGTGCAAGGCTCGCGGGACATCATACTCCCGCTCCTTGGCGGCATGGCGCTTACGGCTTTGTTGCGTGCCGGCCTTACGTGGCTCCAGCAACACTACCTGTTGGGCCTTCAGACCAAGCTCTCCATAAGCATGTCGAGCAAGTTGTTCTGGCACGCGCTGCGCCTGCCCATGGAGTTCTACGGCCAGCGCTACGCGGGTGAGGTCGGCTCGAGGGTAACGATAAACGACAGGATCGCCCAGTTGCTCTCGGGGCAGGTGGCGACGACCGCCCTCAACCTCATCACCGTCCTCTTCTACGTAGTCGTCATGCTCCAGTACGACGTCCCGCTCACGCTGATCGGGATCGTCTTCGCCGCGTTCAACATCGCGGTCGTGCGGTTCGTCTCCCGAAAGAGGATCGACGCCAACCAGAGGCTACTGCTCGAGCGGGGCAAGCTCACGGGCGTCTCCATGGGCGGCCTGCAGTCGATCGAGACGCTGAAGGCGACGGGGAGCGAGTCCGACTTCTTTGTGCACTGGGCTGGCCTGGAGGCCAAGTTGTTGGAGGCGCAGCAGGAATTGGGTGCCAGAACCCAGTTAGTCTCCGCCGTCCCGCCGATGCTGACGGCCCTGACCACCGCCGCCGTCCTGGGCGTTGGGGCACTGAGGGTGATGGATGGCGACCTGACGATCGGCATGCTCGTCGCGTTTCAGTCCCTGATAACGAGCTTCATGACGCCCTTCGGCCAGATGGTCGCCCTCGGGACCACCCTGCAGGAGACCAGGGGCGACCTGAACCGCGTTGACGACGTGTTGCGCTACGAGCCAGACCCGCAGGTGCCAGCGAAGATAGGGGCGCCTGAGGAGATCTCCCCGGATCTGCCATCCGAGTTGTCCGGATACCTCGAGCTGAAAAACCTTACCTTCGGCTACAGCCGGCTCGAGGCGCCGCTGATCGAGGGCTTCAGCCTCACCCTCCAGCCTGGAAGCCGCGTGGCCCTTGTGGGCGCCAGCGGCAGCGGCAAGTCGACCGTGGCGAAGCTCGTGTCCGGCCTCTACCCGCCCTGGGAGGGCGAGATCCTCTTCGACGGCCAGCAACGGACAACCGTTCCACACGGCCTCCTAACCTCCTCCCTGACGGTGGTGGATCAGGACATCAGCCTGTTCGAGGGCACGGTAAGAGAGAACCTCACGCTCTGGGACGACTCAATCGCCCAGGGGAGCCTCGTTCGGGCCGCCAGGGACGCCTGTATCCACGACGACATCGCGGCGCGGCAGGGCGGCTACGAGAGCAAGGTCGACGAGGACGGGGGGAACTTCAGCGGTGGCCAGCGCCAGCGACTGGAGATAGCCCGGGCGCTCGTCAGCGACCCGACGATCGTGATCCTGGACGAAGCGACCAGCGCGCTTGACCCCACGACCGAGGGCCAGATAGACGACAACCTGCGCAGGCGGGGCTGTACCTGCCTGATCATCGCGCACCGGCTCAGCACGATCCGTGACTGCGACGAGATCATCGTCCTCGACAGGGGCAAGGTGGTGCAGCGGGGAACGCACGAGCAGATGCGCGACGTGGATGGTCCCTACGCACGCCTGACAGGGGCCCTGGAGAAAGAGACCAGGCGAGAAGGGCCCACCTGATGCCCCCCGAGGAGATGATGCCCGAGGGGCAGCAGTGGTTGCTCCGGCTCGGCGATCAGAAAGGCCGAAGGATCGAGGCCGGCGGAAACGCCCCGATCTCTCTCGACGATCCCGACTCGGTGTTCGTGGTTAGCTCCGGCAAGGTAGACGTGTTCTCGACGCAGGCGGACGTGGGTCAGATCATGGGTCCGCGCCGCCACCTGTGCCGGGTCACCGCCGGGCAGGTCCTCTTCGGGATTGACCTGGGCCACGCCCCAGAAGAGTTCGGGATACTGGCGGTCGGCGTGGCCGACACCGTTCTGATCGGACTGAGGCGCTCCGAGCTCGCGGAATCGACGAAGGGCACCGTCCACGCCGGCCTGGTGGGTGCTCTGCTGGAAGGCTGGTTGGAGAAACTCTCCTCCGCGGTGGCAGTACAGCACCACACTCCCAGAGAGTCCAGAACTCTGGCACCCGGACAGAAGATCTCCATCGACGCTGACGAGACGGTCCGGGCGGAGCAGAACACGGTCTGGGTCAGGCACCTGGATGGGAGCTCGCGCTTTCTCGGCGACGCTGATCTACCCCCGGTCGGCGGGGACGGCCTGTTCCCGCTGTCGGATCCGGCGTGGCTGGCGTCGGGCGGCGGTACGGCCCTGGAGGGCGTGGGCACGGTGGACTACGTGGCCGGTGACGCATCGTGGTCCGGCCTTGACTCTTTCCACGCCGTGGTCGTGTCGGCGCTCGACCTAGAGACGCGGCTCTCCTTCTCCGAACGGCGGGAACTAGAGGACGAGAGGGAGTCGGCCGACGTGGAACTCGCCAGGAGCGCCGTGAACCAGCTGGGCTCCGTTCTCGAAAAGGACGCCTTCACGGAAGACGATGACCAGGAGACCCCGACGGGCGATCCCCTGCTGGCCGCGTGCCAGGTCATCGGTAGGCGGCTGGGTGTCGAACTTCGCCGCCCCGCGTGGTCCGACGGCACGGCGCGCGACCCGCTCGAGGAGATCGCGCGTGCCTCCCGGGTCCGCATTCGGCGTGTCGCCCTCAAGGGGGATTGGTGGCGCAGGGATAGCGGCCCCCTGCTCTGTTTCCGGGAGGACGAAAGCCCGGTGGCGTTGCTCCAGAGGGGCACCTCCGCATACACCATAGTCGACCCCGCCAGAGGAACCAGTGACAGGGTAACCGGGGAGACGGCTGCGGAGCTGGCCGACTTCGCCTACACTTTCTACCCTCCCTTCCCGGACCGGCCGCTCGGGGCGTGGGACCTGCTCAAGTACAGCCTGCGGAACCTGCGGGGGGACCTGCTGCGGGTCTCCCTCATGGGCGTGGCCGGGGGGCTTCTCGGGGCGCTCGTTCCAATCGTCACCAAGCAGATAGTCGACATCGCCATCCCACAGGCCGAAGGTGGTTTCGCGGTCGCCCTCGCCCTCGGTCTCGCGGTCGCGGCCGTCTCAGCCATGCTCTTCGAGATGACCCGCCAGTTTGCCGTGCTGCGCATAGAGACAAAGCTCGACTCCGGCGTGCAGGCAGCTGTCTGGGACCGGCTACTGAGCCTTCCCGCCCCCTTCTTCCGCGAGTACACAGCGGGAGACCTGGCGGTGCGGGCCATGGGCATCAACACCATTCGCCAGATGGTTACAGGCGCCACCATATCTTCCCTGTTGTCAGGCGTGTTCTCCATATTCAGCTTCGCCGTGATCTTCTACTACAGCGCGGAGTTGGGCCTGATAGCAGCGCTGATGGCGGCTGTCATCGTGGTCGTCACCGCCGCCGGCGGCTTCGTGCAGTTGCGTTACCAGCGCCGGGAGACCGAGATGCTGGGCAAGGTGTCTAGCCTCGTTTTGCAGATGCTTACGGGAATCGCCAAGCTGCGGGTGGCGGGAGCGGAGATGCGCGCGTTCTCCGTCTGGTCCGGACAGTACTCCATCCAGAAGGCCAACGCCGTCAGGGCCCAGGCGGCCGCGAATGCCCTCACCGTCTTCAACTCCATCTCCGGTGTTCTGACCTACATGGTGATCTTCGCCGTCGTGGCCTACGTGCTTGATGGTGGCGTGAGCACCGGCGAGTTCGTCGCGTTCAACACCGCCTTCGCCCAGTTCCTGTTCGCCTCCGCTGGTATCACCACGGCGTTCACGACAATCCTTCAGGCAGCCCCCTTCTACGAGAGGGCCAAGCCGATCCTGCGCACCCTGCCCGAGGTGGATACGGAGAAGCCGGACCCAGGTGTGCTGAGGGGCCGGGTAGAGATCAACCAGCTCTCTTTCCGCTACGATCCCGATGGCCCTCTCGTGCTCGACAACGTCTCCCTACGCGCCGACCCGGGGGAGTTCGTCGCGATCGTCGGCCCTTCCGGCGCCGGCAAATCTTCGCTCTTCCGGCAGCTGCTTGGCTTCGAGGACCCCGAGTCCGGGTCCGTGTACTACGACGACCACGACCTGACCGGGCTCAACGTCCAGGCGGTTCGCCGTCAGCTCGGGGTGGTGCTCCAGAACGGGAACATGATGTCAGGCACCATCTTCCAGAACATCGCGGGCGTCTCGGACCTCACCATGGACCAGGCCTGGGAAGCGGCTCGCATGGCCGGGCTCGACAAGGACATCGAGATGATGCCCATGGGGATGTTCACCTTCCTCGGCCAGGGCGGCTCTTCCGTCTCGGGCGGCCAGCGCCAGAGGCTGATGATAGCCCGGGCGATCGCAACGAAACCGCGGGTACTGCTCTTCGACGAGGCGACCAGCGCCCTGGACAACAGGACGCAGGCGATCGTGAGCTCCAGCCTGGAGAGCCTGAAGGCGACCCGCATCGTGATCGCCCACCGGCTCAGCACCATCATGAACGCGGACAGGATCTACGTGCTCGAGGCAGGCCGCGTGGCGCAGAGCGGGACGTACGACGAGTTGATGGAGCAAGAGGGACCGTTCCGGGACCTGGCCATGCGACAGATCGCGTAGAGAGGGGATAGGGGATCGCCACGGAACCGCCGATGATGGACTCTTTCGAGGGTTACCTCGGGCCGGTCGCCGCAGGGGTCGCGCCGGAGCTGATCTCTCCTTCCGCCTTCTCGGATATAAGGTCCGTAGCCGGGGTGCTGCCTGGAACCCTGGCCTACAACACGTTCGGCTTCGAGTGCCGCCTGGGGGAGGAGCTTCCGAGGGCGGATTTTCTGGTGCTGGCCAACGCGTACTGCGGACGGGACAGCCTGGCCGGCCTGCACCCCACGAGCCCGCTGCCACCACGCCTGAGCGGTGACCCGATCTGGAGGCGCGTGGCGGCCTTCGCTTCCCGCTGGGCTGACGCCTCGTCCCTGCTATACAACACCGCCGACAATGTCTGGTTGGAGTTCGACGTCGAGGGCCCGGCTCCCGATGTTCCCGTACCAAGCCTTTTTTTCGGCCCACGAACGGACGGAAGGGACGGAGGGGCGGCCCTCAGGCCGGACGTCGAAGGATACAGGGCGACCATCGTGGAGGCGCTGCGCCCTCTCTCCGGGGGGGAGCCACCGGCCGGTATGCTTGAAACCATGTCGGGTTGCCTGCGCGCCCTTGCCCCCGACGATCTCGTTTTCCAGGTTGGCCTGATGATGTCAAGGGGCGCCGAGACCGTTCGCCTGTGTATACGGCCCGGTTCTGTGGAGCGTATCACCGAGTACCTCGCCGAGGTGGGCTGGACCGGCAGCGGGGAGGACCTCCGGGCTATTCTCGAGCCAGTAGAGCGCCTGGTCGATTACGTCTGCCTGGACATAGATGTGGGCGACACCGTTCACCCGAAGATCGGCCTGGAGTGTTACATCCGGGGGCCCGGGCAGGCCAGGATCCGGGCCAGGTGGGAGGCTTTCTCTGGCTTCCTTCTCGAGAGTGGCCTTTGCACCCCCGACAAGCGCGAGGCGCTTCTGGCTTACCCCGGGTACATCGACGAGAACGCGGAGGGGGTGTCCTGGCCTGTGCCCCTGCGGCGGGCCTCGCTCCTGCTCGGTGGACGCTCGCTGAGCATGTTCGTGCGGTCTATACACCACGTCAAGATCGTGTGCCAGCAGGGCAGGCCGACCGAGGCGAAGGCTTACCTGGCCGCCAACCACCACTGGCACACGCGCGCAGAGGCGGAGAACACCGCCCCACGCGAACCTATGCGCACGTGAGGATCAGGTAGCCCCACCCCGCGTATCGGCTTTGTTCGTAGAAGAGACCCATGCTACGATGCCCGACGCGAGTACAAACTGGCCAGGGAGGAAGGGAAAGTGAACGAGGCGACCGGCCGCACCGAGATGGAGCGGAGACTGATAGAGAGGAGCCTGGAGGACGAAACCTTCAGGCAGCAGCTGATCGACGACCCGAGAAACGCCGTAGAGCGGGAGCTCGGGACACGCCTGCCGGAAGAGCTGCGGGTGGTGGCCGTGGAGGAGACAGCCGACACCATCTACCTCGTTCTGCCCCCCGCCTCGCAAGCCGGCCAGCCAGACGAAGGTCTCTCCGACAGCGATCTCGATGCCGTCGCCGGCGGTGGCACCTGGGTAGATAACACCTGTGGTGGGCAGACGGCGTGCGGCTGCGCCCCAACGGCCGTCGGCCGCGGTGTCGGCTGCTAGGGCAGCTTGCGGAGGGATCGAAGTCCCTGAAGGGCTGCCAGCCATGAGCTTGTTCGCTGACCGCTGAAGACTGATAGCTTCCACTTCAGAGGACGAACACTTCTGCAGTTCACTGCAGAAGGTTGACCGATTCCGAGATCCGGCCAACTGCTCCCGGCCCCGCCAGGTCTTCGAGCCTGAAGCCGGTCAGGGCGAGCAACATGGCGGCACGCTCCTCAGGTCCTCCCGGTAAAGAGCGTCCGGCGCGCGAGCTCTCGAGGTTCTCGGAGGCATCTTTTACGAGCGCTTGCAGGACACGGAAAGCGCCGTCCGAGAGGGGTGGTTGTCCCCTGTAGTTCTGCAATCGGCCGCCCTCCCGGTAGGCTGGGAAAGACTCGAGACCCATGAAGCGCAGAAGCCAGTCGGACCGATACCGTCCGGCGGCGGCCGTGATCCCCATGAAGTCCGCGATCAGCTCGTCGAGGATGTTGTTGCGCATCGAACCGAAGACCCGCAGGGTGAAGTAGTGGGTGCACTCGTGCTCGAGCCGTATGGTCGTGGAGAGCCGCCGCCACTTGTCCTCCGGGAACCCCATCTCGGGGGCCGCCACGCCGCTGTAGGGACCGTCGCTCAGGATGAGGAAACGGTCCTGGTATAGCGCCTTGCGAGGCACGAGGCGCCGGAACTCTTCCTTCCAGGCGGCCTCGGAGGTGGAGCCGTTCTCACCCTCCCACCGCCGACGATACTGCCGGATTCGTTCCCAATCGTTGAACCCGGAGACCATGCAAGCCCCCATCGAACCGGGTACGGGTCGCGGCTCGTTCCTCATCGTAAGGGCGCGTACCAGGGACACGAAGTCCTCCCGGCCGCCGGGGATCAGGACCGGTATCGGCCCGGCCGGGCTCTGGTGGACGCGGAGCGTCAACTCTTGTGGACGCGTGAGCACGAGGCCGGATGCCTCCGCCATCCCTTCCGTGGATGCCCCCCTGAGCGTGGCAGCCCGATAGGCCTCCGTCTGGCTGATGCCCTCCTCTATGGGAAACCGCAGTTGCGCCAGCCGGCGCCCGAGCGTGACGAAGGCGTTGGTCCCGGCAGCCTCCCTGGCGTATCCGACCCAGGCCGCCACGTGGGGCTCGGCCGGGAGCGGAAGCACCGGCGGCCACCCTTCGCCGGACCGATCGAAGGTGTTGGTGTCGTATGCTTGAAGTTCCTCGACCTCGGAGACGGTGGCGCCGTAAGACGCGAGCAGTTCGTCTCGTTGCTCTGGGGTCATCATCGCTATCTCCTCCCGACCGAGCCCATTTCGAGACGGCGTCTTCGCACCCCGTGAAAAACCGAGGGAGGGTCAGTGTCACACGAGCCCCTTTCTCGGGCAAGGCAGGCACCGCGTCCCGACGAAATATAGTATGCGGGCGATGGACGACCGGTACCTCATGGACGATGGGCGGGAGATCTCCTTCCACCGTGACAGCGGCGGGGACCATCTCGTCGTTCCAGTCCACCGCGCCGAGAAGGAGCGTCTGTCAGAATGCCTGCGGCGGCTCGAATCCGGTGGCGGACGACTCGATTACTCTCTGCAGGACCACGGCTCATCCTCCACCTCCCTGCGCGTGAGCGCGGGGGGAGCCGACCTCGATAACCTCTGGACGCGGCTCTTCACCCGTCTTCACCGCTACCCCTACTATGAGGAGGTCCAAACCGAGTCCTTTAGAAACGCCGCCGAGCCGGTGCTCTCCTGCGTCGTATTGCTTGCGGGCAACGACCGCTTCGTACAGAGGCACCTCGTACCGAGCATCCTGGCCAACAGCGAGGGTTACCCGATCGAGATCGTCATCGTCTACAACGGTCAGTGTCTCGATCTCGGCCCCTTTCGGAACCTCCGCGTCGTGCGCTCAGATTTCGGATGGGTCTCGAGGGCGTACAACGCCGGGGCAAGGGCGGCACGTGGTCGCTACGTCGCCCTCTTTCACGATGACTGCATGGTCGTTTCTCCGCGCTGGATCGGGACCAGCATACGGATGCTCGAGGCGGGCTACGTCGCGGTCACCCCGGAGGTTCGACGAAAGACGACCACGTGGGGTACCGAGCTGCTTATCGCGAAGAACGTGCCCCTGATAATGCGTCGTCGGGACTTCGTGGCCTCGGGCGGCTACGACGAGTTCTATTACGCCGGTTACGAGGACCAGGATTTTACGTACACCCTGCTCTCCGGTGGAGGGAAGATCGGGCACCTCGACCTTCCCTTCCTCCACTTCAATGGCATGAGCACGGTCGTCCTCGCTGGCGGTGCGGCCGGGCTGTTCAGGGTCCTGTTCGGGTACAACGCGCTGGGGCAGGACCTGATCTACGAGTTGCGCGAAGAGTCTTTGCGAAGTTTGAGATCCCATCCGAAGATCGGCCTTTCCGAGGCGAGGGATACGCTCTACTTCGTGAGGAAGCACAAAGCGTACTTCGCGGAGCGGCAGAACGAGGCCGTCCTGGAGATGGGCCAGGCCATGGACGAATATCTTGCCGCCCACCTCGCCGAGTACCTGTTCGACCCCGTCCTCCAGGACCGGCAGAAGTTCACCGAATTCTACAGGTCAGTGCTCGGCCTTCCCGCCGAATAGGCTCGACGACCGCACGGCGCTAGCCGGCCGGGTTACGCCCGTCGAGACGACCAGGAACTGATAGCTGACAGCTCTCCTTGGAGACAGTCCTCTAGAGGACTACCCTAATGGCAGAAGTTGGAGCAGATGCACTGGGATTCGTCGCTACCCCAGCCGCCGCCCCCGGCCACGGCCTCCAGCTCGTCGTCCGAGAGAGTACCACCCGTCTGGTCGGGCGCGGAAGCGGGAGGCAGAACGAGGTAGATGGTGTCGGCTGTCTCTTCCACGGCACGGATCTCCATGCTCTCGGGAAGCGGTGTCCCAAGCTCCTGTTCCACGACCGCCCTCGGGTCGGCGAGCAGGCTCTGCCTGAAGGACTCGTCCTCAACGCTCCTCTGGACCAGCCTCTGCTCGATCTCCGCGCGACCACCGGCTGCTTCGCTCATTAGTCCCCTCCCTGTAGTGGGTCCGAACCTCCAACTGACACCCCGGACACCCCACGAGGTGCGCGCACCAGTCTCTCACGTTGCCCATTGCCGGGCAAGCGACGCGCCTGGCGGAACCGGCCTCGAGACCATAGCCGGGGGCGGCTCCCTTTGCTATTCTGACGACCTTGTGGAGCGCGGACGGGGGTACGCACGTGCCGGGGTGGGTGCGTTACTCGACCCGGAAACGGTCGCACGCGCGTCATCGAGGAGAACCACGACAGAGGTGCTAGACACTGCAAGCGTCCGAGATAATACGTAACCTGCCCGAATCGCTGGACTGGATGGTGCTGTTCGACCTGCATACCCTGCGCGGGATGGCCGACGACACCTCCGTCAGGGGCATGTTCTACCTGCCGCAGAGCACGGACCTCGACCTCCACAGCCACGTCATCCTGACCAGCCAGGGGACGTTGGCAGCGAGTCGGAATGGATCCAGGCTGGTCGATCCCCTGAGCGAGACGGTCTTTCCCGCGGTTGGGAAGGGTACGTCTCTGTACGAGCGGTTCTCTGACCGCTTCGACCTGTTCCCCTCGGACGACGTTGATTGCCTGGCGATAGGCGAGATGGCGCCTTTCCCCCCGGTCTTGCTGCACCTGCGGGCCGAGAACGGCTTCGGCGAGGCGAAGGCCGTCTTTGCGCGGGAACCCTCCACCCTGCATTACGAGCTCCTCAAGGCCATAGGGGTGGAGTACCTGGGTGGGAACCCCGAAGGGGCCCACTACGTGGCCCGTTTTCGAAACCATCTGCCGACCCACATCCACTCCGGGGTGCTGGCGCACTTTGCCCGCACGAGCCACTGCAACATGTTCTTCTTCCGGCACGGTTCGATCGATAGACCACTTGAACGGGGTCTGATCTCGGCCTCCACAAACAGGGTGTCGTGGGCGGCAGGGCGGGCTCGCGAGGCTGTCGTCCGGATGGCGAACGAGGCCGAAGGCGAAGATGCGGTATCACTCGGGTTCCTGCTCCGGGCGCTGAACCACCACACCTCCGCGGCCTCAATCTTCGACAACATCGATACGCGCACGAGGCTCGTATCTCTTCTACGTGACGGAGAGCACGACTCGCTCTGGCCTTACGAGGTCGGCGGCCCTGCCTCCTCGACCGCGTCGGCGATCGTACTCCAGGGCCTCTATGACCCTGCAGGGGTGGAAGCGCTCGAGGCGTTCGCCGATGGCCGAGGAGGGTACTATTCCCGGCTGCCAGCAGACCAGCGGGAGACGGCCAGCGATCCGGCCAACAGCGGTGATGGGCATCATCACCCGGACTTCGCGACCGCTTGCATGATCCGTGCCCTGAGAAACGGTGCCGGGCTGGATACGCGTACCGGCGTCGAGTATCTGGCGACGCGTTTCGAGGGCAGGAGCGGCCTGTGCTTCGCCAACCCGTACCTGGTGGATTGGGCGCTCGCCTCCGCGCTGGAGAACGATGACTCGGCGCAGGAGTTGCGGAATATGCTGACGAGCGAGATCCTGGCCAGCATGAACGACGACTACTCGTTCGGTCGCTTCGACGTGCCCCTCTCCAGCGCGTTCGCGATCTGTAGCCTGGCATCCCTCGGGTTCAGGAGCCGAACCCTTCGTCTCGCCCAGCTTCGCCTGCTCGACTTCATGCAGCCGGACGGCACCTTCCCCGCGGGGACGCCCCTCTTCTCCGTACGAGCGGATACCAGAGAGCCAGGCTGCGGGCCCAGGGACGTCTTTCTCCGCGCCGACCGGCACGGAACCATCTCGACGGCGGCTGGCACGCTCGCCCTGCTCGCGGCATGCTCGCCGGAGGAGGGGGATCCCTACGCCGGCGGGGAGTGGGGGGGAGGGGCCCACCCGCGCTATGGCTGCCGGGATCACGAGGATTACATACGGAGGTTCGTGCTGCCACCCGACGGCGAAGGATCGTCGTGAGGCCGGCCACACATCGGGGCCAGTACGGGAGCGGCTCCCACGGACGTAAAGGACAACACTCTCGGGCTGCGGGTGAAAGCTTTCGGCCTGACGGATCAGGAACGAGGCGCTAGTGAGGCAAATCGACGTGCTTTCGGAGCAGGACCTGGTGGAGATCGTCGAGCGCGCCAGCTCGGTGGACGAACGGCTGGGCGACGATTTCGTACCGGCCGCCGACGGCGGAAGCGCTGAAGCGGTCGACCGTCGCCTCGAAGCATGGTCACAGGCCCTGGGTAGGGGGGACGAGGACCGGTTCCGGCGGCGGCTGGCCTGGGACGGCCTGGATCCGGAATCTGTTCGGCCCGTCCTCGGCCCGGTGCGGCTGCGTGAGGGCGTCAGGCTACCGGAGTGGTCCGGGCTGATCGCGGAGGTCCTTCGCCTGGCTCCGCCGGAGCGGCAAGATGGTGCGGAAGAGGCATGGCCGGAGGAGTTGAGCTTCCTGGATGCCGAGGATGTCCTGCCATTCGAAGAGATCCTCGCGCCGTTCGTGCTCGTGGCCCGCGAGAGGCTCGCCGGGCGCGCGGCAGCCTACGGAGGATTGCTTTCGGCGGGGGCGCGCACCGACCTCGAACGCACCCTGTTGCGAAGCCTGTCGTTCGCCTCGGGCGAGCTATTCCTGGCCGAGTTCGAGGCCATGCGCGCCCAGGAACAGTCGTCCTGGGATCGATTGTTCGCGCTGGCGCAGGATCCCGAGGGACGTTCCCTCTACCGGCGGTTCGTCCGAAGGTCAGGCGAGGGGGGGATGGCCAGCCTGTTCCGTCGGTACCCGGTGCTGGCACGACACCTTGGCACCATCTCGCAGCTCTGGGTCGAGGCGAACGAAGAGTTCCTCGGGCGCCTGGAAGAGGATCTACCCGAGCTAGAGCGCCTCTTCGGCGACGAGAGGTTTGGAGAGGTCGTCGGGCTGGGATCTTCCCTGTCGGACCCCCACTGCGGCAGGCGCAGCGTCCTGGCGCTGACGTTCGCCTCAGGCCGGAAGGTAGTGTACAAGCCGAAGGACATGGGCACCGAGGCGGCCTACCACCGGCTGCTGGCGTGGCTCAACGAGCGGGGCGCGCCGCTGCCGTTCAAGGTACTCAAGGTACTCGACCGCTCCACGCATGGCTGGGTGGAGTTCGTGGAGTATCTGCCGTGCCAGGACGAGGACGAGGCCAGGCGCTACTACGAGCGGGCCGGCATGCTGCTCTGCCTGTTCTACGCGCTCGAAGGGACGGACTGCCACTACGAGAATATCATCGCGAGCGGCGAGTACCCCGTGCTCATCGATACGGAGACGTTGATGCACCACCGCGCCCGTGCGGTGATCCCGGACGATGAGAACGCGCAGACGGAGGCCTTCGAACGGCTGGGCCATTCCGTATTGCGCACCGGGTTGCTGCCCCGCTGGGAGTTGAGCGTGGACGAAGGTAAGGCTTACCACGTCAGCGGGTTGGGCGAGGCGGAAGAGCAGGAGTGGCCGATCCGGATGCCGACCTGGGTACGCAAGAACACGGACCGGATGGCCCTGGAGTACGATTTCGTCAAGCTCCAGATGAGGGAGAACGTACCCACGCTAGAGGGTGTCCCCCTGAGCTTGCAGGAGTATGCCACGCCTCTTGTGGACGGCTTCAGGCGCATGTACCGGTTTCTGCTCGAACACCGCGAGGCGCTTCTCACAGCCCCCCCGCTCCAGGAGTTGGCCCGTCAGCAGGTCCGGTTCGTGTTCCGCGCCACGAAGGTCTACGGGCTCATCCTCCGCAACCTGCTACACCGGCAGTACCTGCGCGACGGGGCGGATCGGAGCATACAGCTGGAGCAGCTAGGTCGGGCCCAGGTGCCGCCCCGCGATGCCTTAGACGAGCCGGACGAGAGGCCGATCTTCTGGCCCGTGTTCGCGGCCGAGCGCCTGGCGATGGAGACGGGCGATGTCCCTTTCTTTACCGCCAGGGCCAGCAGCGACGCCCTGATCCTCGCCCCGGGCCAGGAGGTCGAAGGGTGCCTCCAGGAGCCAAGCTTCGAGCTGGTCTCGCGCGTGCTCGAAGGGCTGGGTGATAGCGATCTCGAACAACAGGTGGCCTTTATCGAGGGCTCGCTCTACGCCCACCTGGCCCGCGAGACAACGGCCTCGCACCCCGTTGTCGAGGAGCCGCAGGAGGACTTTCCGGCCGGACCGCCGGAGGGTGAGGACTTCATCGCCCCCGCGCTCGAGCTGGCGGAGGCGATCAAGTCTCGCGCCATCCGCACGGAAGATGGCAGCGCGGCGTGGATCGCCCCCCAGTACCTGGTTCAGGCCGAGCGTTACCAGCTTCAAGTCATGGATTTCAGCCTCTACGGCGGGACCGCCGGCGTCGCATTGTTTCTGGCGGCCGCCGAGCAGTTCGCCCCCGATTCCGGCTACGGCGAGCTGGCGCAGGCCGCCCTCAGGCCACTCCGAAGCGCGCGTGATCGTCGCCCTGACCGCTTCGCCGAGAGGATGGGCATCGGTGGTGCCTCGGGCATCGGCTCGGTGGCCTACTCCCTGCTCCACGTGGGGCGTCTGCTCGATAATCCGGCGTTGCTCGAAGAGGCGCGCCGGGTGGCGGACCTCATCACCGATGATCTCATCGCCTCCGACAAGGTTCTGGACGTGATAGGTGGTGCGGCTGGCGCTATCTTGAGCCTTACCGCCCTTTATGGGGTGATGGGGGACCAGCAGATACTGGAGAGGGCCATCGCCTGCGGCGAGCACCTTCTGGAGATGCGGACGGAGACGGGGGCCGGTCCCCGCGCCTGGGCGACGAGCGAACAGCTGAGGACCACGGGTTTCTCGCACGGCACCGCTGGTATTGCGTACGCCCTGCTGCGGCTCTATGAGCACACGCGGGACGAGCGGCTCCTCGAGGCGGCAGACGAGGCCATAGCCTACGAGGACACCATGTACTCGCCGGAGAACCACAACTGGGCCGACCACGTGAAGTCCGGCGAGTCGAACTACCTGTGGCAATGGTGCCGCGGTGCGCCGGGCATCGGGCTGGCGCGGGTTGGCGGCCTTGACGTCCTGGATACCGGGCGGGTCCGTGAGGACATCGAGCTCGCCATGCAATCGACCCTCCAGTACGGGGTGCGGGGCGTGGATCATCCATGCTGCGGCAGCATGGGGCTGGCGGAGGTCCTCTTGTCGGCGGGACAACGGCTCGCCCGCCCCGAACTGGAGGCATCGGCGAGGACGAACGCCTGGCGGGTACTCGACAAGGCGAATAGAACGGGCGGGTTCGTCCTTCATCCCTTGTTGCCAAGGCAGGTGGACAACCCCGGCTTCTTCCAGGGCACGGCCGGTATCGGCTACGAGCTGCTGCGCATGGCCCGCCCCGATTTGCTCCCTTCTGTGCTCCTGTGGGAGTAATCGGCGCGAAGGAGCGTTGCCGAATCTGGTTCCTGCTTTCTAGCAACCTCCCTGGGTGAACGGCTCGCAACCCGCCTGCATGGTGTTGTAGTCCCAGCCCCCGGCGACCGCCTCTAGCTCCAGGTCGGAGAGCTCGCCGTCGGACTGCCCGGTCCCGGCTCTGGGG
>DASUPX010000063.1:0-2200 GCA_036280905.1 Rubrobacter sp.
AGTTTACACCACCATCAGTGACCCGGAACCAGACTTCGTTCACAGCACAGGCCTACAATACGAGGATGCCCATGCCCCCAATGCCCGGACGAGAGGAACAGCCATGACCATCGAATCGGACAGGGACCTTGCCGGGCTGCGTCGGGCGGGAAGGGTAGTGGCCCTGGCGATCGAAGAGATGAAGGCGGCCCTAGAGTCCGGCATGACCACGGCGGAGCTCGATGCCGTGGGGGCCGCGGTCTACGAGCGCCACGGGGCGAGGTCAGCACCGCAGTTGGTGTACGGGTTCCCCGGCGTCAACCTCATCAGCGTGAACGACGAGGCCGTGCACGGTGTTCCTGGCGGCCGGGTAATAGAAACGGGCGACCTCGTCAAGATCGACGTCACCGCCGAGGTTGGAGGGTACGTCGCAGACGCCGCGGTCACGGTCGCCATGCCTCGGGGGCCGCGGGTGCACGGGGAGTTGAGGGACTGCGCGGAGCTGGCGTTCGCCCGAGCGGCCTCCGTGGCCCGGGCGGGGCGGCCGGTGAACAAGATCGGCCGCGTTGTAGATAACACCGTGCGCGGGCGAGGCTTCGTGACCCTCGCCGGTCTTAGCGGTCACGGGATCGGCAAGACCATCCACGAGCCTCCCACGATACCCAACCGGTTCGACAAGAAATCTGACTCGTTGCTAACCGCGGGGCTTGTCGTTACCATCGAGCCGATCATCGCCGCCGGCTCGGACAGAACCGTGGAGGGTTCCGACGGCTGGACCCTAAGGACGGCAGACGGAAGCCCGGCGGCGCACCACGAACACACCATCGTAATCACGAAAGGTAGCCCCATCGTGCTCACGGCGGCGTGAACTATCCCATCGCGTCGGAGATGATTCGGGCGTGGTCGAAGGCCAGTTCGACGGAGCCGGGATCCAGGACCTCCACCTCCGCGGCGTCGGAGGCGGCCCGCATCCTGCCGGAGAGGACGGTGGCCAGGAAGGCGACGCTGACGTTGTGGCCGCGCGGGTCGCGGTCCGGTTCGGAGTAGACGCCGACGAGACGCGATACCTCTACGGTGAGCCCCGTCTCCTCCTCGGCCTCGCGTGCCGCCGCCTGCCTAACCGTCTCCCCCACCTCGACGAAGCCCCCCGGCAACGCCCACTGGCCCTCGAATGGCTCGCTACCGCGACGGACCAGAACGACCCCGTTCTCGGATGGGATAACCACATCCACCATCAGCTTCGGCGTCTCTGGTCCTGCCAAGGTTCGCTCCTCCCGCGTGTTCCAGGATCTGTCCGAGGCCCTGATTATATGAGATCCGGGGGTGGGGACGGTGTCGCGTTCTAGGGGGGCGCATCGGTTATGCTAGGGGAACTGATGGGTGGTCGCTAGTGAAGTTACTCTGTATCAGCGACAAGGTGGAGGCCATGCTCCACGGCCCCAACCTGACCTCCTACGCGAGGGGCGTGGACGCGGTGATCTCCTGTGGAGACCTTCCCTTCGCCTACCTCGAGTACATCGTCACGTTTCTGGGCGTTCCCGTCTACTATGTGCTTGGGAACCACGACCCCGGCCCGGAGGGGCCGGAGTATCCTGGCGGTTGCACGCCGCTTGACGGGAGGATCGTGGAGGCGGAGGGTGGCCTGGTGCTCGCCGGTCTCTCTGGCTCGCCCATGTACTCGGGGGGACCCAACCAGTACACGGAGCGCCAGATGCGCGGCCGGGCCAGGGCGCTCTCGTTTCGGATACGTTGCAGGGGCCTCGTCGGCCGTCCGAAGCCCCGGATCCTCGTCACCCACTCGCCGCCCTTCGGCCTCGGCGATGCGGAGGACACGGCCCACGTCGGCTTCAAGTCGTTCGTGGACTTCATCGACCGCCACGAGCCACCCCTCTTGCTTCACGGGCACATCCACCTCTACGGGCCGAACCAGGAAAGGGTGCTGAAGCGGGGAGAGACAAAGATCATCAACGTCTACGGCCACCGCATCATCGAGGTGTAGGGAGCAGGTAGCCCACAGAAGCAGCGAGGCCGGTAACCGGGTCTCGCCCCCTTGTCGGCGGGGCCGGGGGGCTGTAGATTGACCGTATTATCATGGACCCTCACGAACAATCCGACAGAGATTTTTCACGCGCCCGCAGGAGGGCCTTCCTGCGCAAGGTAGGCGCGTACCTGCGCGGGGATTCCGGTTCCAACCAGTTGCTCTCCTTCGACGAGGTCAAGG
>DASUPX010000064.1:0-12290 GCA_036280905.1 Rubrobacter sp.
GCGTACAGCATGCCGTTCCTGAGAACCCCGGCCGACGCAGTCCCGAGCCCGTCATCGGAGACGCAGAAGGCGCCAGCCTCCTTAAGCAGGCGCATCTCCGTGAGGCGCTCGCCAGCGAGCCCGACGTGGAGCGCCGCTGAGACGCGGGCCCTGACCCTGGATTCTCTCTCCACGCGGCGTACGAGGCCGCTAACCACGACAGGCCTGTCTACGATGGGGTCGGTGTTTGGCATCATCACGACGCCGGTGAAGCCGCCCGCCGCCGCCGCCGCCGAGCCGGTCTCTATGGTCTCCTCATCCTCGCGGCCCGGCGTGCGCCAGTGGGCGTGCACGTCTACGAAGCCGGGAAAGAGGTGAAGGCCGGCGGCGTCGATCTCCCGCGTGCCGCGCAGACCCTCGCCTATCTCCGAGATCCTGCCCGACGAGATGCGCACATCTGTGATGCCGTCGAGGCCCGAGGACGGGTCGAGCACGTGGGCTCCGCGGATCAGCAGTTCCGCTGGTGACTTATCGGGGGTCACGCGGCGGCCCGCTGGATGGCGCCGGTCGAGAGGGCAAGGACGGCGGAGCGTACACACACGCCGGCGGCGACCTGGTCGGGGATCAGGGACGAAGGGTCGAGGACACACTCGCCGGAGATCTCGACGCCCCTGTTGACGGGGCCCGGATGCATGATGAGAAGCCCGTCGTGCAGGTGATGCCGCGCCACGCCGTAATATCTGGCGTACTCGGCGATGGAGGGGATTCGGGCGCCCGTCATCCGCTCCTTCTGCAGGCGCAGCATGTAGAGGACGTCGGCCCCCCACCCTACAGCCTCGTCCACCGAGGAGAGCATGGGTAGTCCCCAGGCCTCGGCTTCGGGTGGCAGCAGCGTGCGGGGGGCGACGAGGGCCACTTCCAGCCCGGAGCTTACGAACGCCGGTATCACGCTGCGGGCCACGCGGCTGTGCAGGACGTCCCCGACGATGGCGACGCGGCGTCCGGCGAGTTCGTCGAAACCGCCGAGCGCGTCGGAGAGTGCGTAGAGGTCGAGGAGGGCCTGGGTCGGGTGCTGGCCGCAGCCGTCTCCGGCGTTGATCACGGGCGCCGAGGTGTGCCTGGTGGCGAGTGCGGCGGCGCCGGCGGATGGGTGACGCAGCACGATGGCGTCGGCGCCGAGGCTGTCCAGTGTGACGACGGTGTCGATCAGGGACTCGCCCTTGGATATGGCCGAGCCCCTTTCGGAGAGCGAGATCACGTGCGCCCCAGAACGCCTCGCGGCTAGCTCGAACGAGACCGCCGTCCTGGTCGAGGCCTCGAAGAAGGCCAGGCAGATGGTCTTGTGCGCGAGCGCGTCCGTGATGCGCCCATTGGCGAACGCGGTGGCGAGGTCCAGGACCTCGCGCAGTTCTTCGCGACTCGTGTCTTGCAGGCTCAAAAAACTCCTAGTCTCCAACGACGATCACCCCGTCCTCCCCATCGGTCTCCTCCAGGTTGACCAGAACCCTCTGACCGCGCGCGGTCGGCACGTTCTTGCCCACGTGGTCGGCCCTGATCGGTAACTCTCTGTGTCCCCGGTCGACCAGGATGGCCAACCGGACCGCGGCAGGACGTCCCAGCTCCAGCAGGGCGTCCATCGCCGCCCGCGCCGTCCTGCCCGTATACAGGACGTCATCCACGAGTACGACCGTCCTGCCGCTCACGTCGAAGGGCACGCTGCTGCCCCGCACTTCGGGACCAGCCTGTTCGAGATCGTCACGGTGGAGCGTTATATCGAGTGAACCAACCGGGACGTCGATGCCCTCGAACTGGCGGATGTTGGCTGAGATCCTCCCCGCCAGTGGGACACCCCGGGTGAGCACCCCGACCAGCGCGAGGCTATCCAGGCTCGAAGCGTTCCGTTCCAATATTTCGTGGGAGATGCGGCGTAGCGAACGGCCGAGGTCGTTCGGGGATAGTACCTGCGAGTGGGCGCTCTCGTACACATAGGATCGGCCCAAGCCCTGCCTCCTTCGCGTCTCACAGGACGCCGTTAAAGGATCGGTCTGCCGAGCGTCAAGCTACCAGAGGGCCGGGGGGGCGTCAAGGGGTGGAAAGCTCTCAGCTCTCAGCCATCAGCTGTCAGCAAGAACCCATCGCTGAACGCTCTTCGTCACTGCGTCGCGCCTTCCGGCGATGTCTGCCTTAGGGCCTCGGCCGGGGAGCGGGGTACGGCGGCGATGAAGATGCAGCCTAGCAACCCGACGCAAGCGAAGGCGTAGAAGCCCCACGGTACGGCCAGCCCCGCCCCCAGGAGCATCCCGCCCAGGATTGGGCCGCAGATCGCCCCGACCCTGCCTACACCCGCCGCCCATCCAAGGGCCGTGCCGCGCCCGCTCGTAGGGTAATGCTTGCTCACGTAAGCGTAGAGCAGAACCTGCGCGCTGAACACGAAGAAGCCCGTGAGAAGGACCACGACGTACGTCGCAATCAGTGGCATCTGAATGCTAAGGAGGAACAGGAAGACCGCGGCAAGCGCGAACCACCCCGCGCAGGCGGACTTCGAGCCGTATCGGTCCGACACTGGCCCGGCAACGAGGAGCCCGATCACGGCCCCCACGTTGAGCACCAGCAGAAACGTTAGGGCCGCACCAAGGGCGTATCCCGATTGCCGCATGATCTCCGGCAGCCACTGGTTGAGGCCGTACACGAGCAGGAGCCCCATGAAAGACGCAACCCAGAACGCGAGCGTCGCCAGAAGATACCCGCCGGAGAACAACGTCTTGAGTGCCCTGAAACCAGCCCCTTCGGATGCCCTTTCCTCGGTCTCGACCTCGCGCACCTCCTCCGCTTCGAGCGCGATCCCGTAGCGGGAAGCCAGCTCCTCCGCCTCCACCCTCCGGCCCCGTGCGATCAGAAAACTCGTGGATTCGGGGAGGTTGCGAATGATCAGGGGCACGATCACGAGTGCCGGCAGGGCCCCGATGACGAACATGGCGCGCCAGCCGAGGGAGGGCAGCACCGGGATGGCGAGCAACGCCGTGAGCACCCCGCCGACGTGGTAGCCCGTCATCATGAAAGTTATGGAGGATCCGCCGCGC
Source organism: Rubrobacter sp. (assembly GCA_036280905.1). Classification (GTDB taxonomy): domain Bacteria; phylum Actinomycetota; class Rubrobacteria; order Rubrobacterales; family Rubrobacteraceae; genus Rubrobacter_D. Next base: position 3,060 of record DASUPX010000064.1, read on the forward strand.
CGCACGTGGGCATACTCGGAGACCATCGTGGCGGCGGTTGGGATCAGGCCGCCGAGCCCGAGCCCCGCGAGGAAGCGGAGCATCCCGAAGATGCCAGGCGTCGGGGCAACGGCGCAAAGGGCCGTAAAGACCGAGAAGCCGGCCACGCTAACCAGGATGGACCGCTTGCGCCCGATCACGTCCGAGAGCGTCCCTATGCCGAGCGCCCCGATCAGCATGCCGAACAACCCATATGAGGTGATGGCACCTACCTGCGGAGCCGTAAGCCCCCACTCCCGATACTCCAGAAGCGCTGGGGCCACCGCCCCGAGCACCACGAGATCGAAGCCGTCCATCGCCACAGCGACCCAGCACAAGATCACAACCCAACGGGTCGCCGCACCTTCCCCATTGGCCGCGGCCCCGGACATCTCAGCTCCTTTCTTCACCTTCCCCGGATATTCTGACCATAATCGTGCTATACGTCCAGTACGGGAAGACGCCATCTAGGAAACTCGGCAGCGAGGGTGGCTGTTCGGGAGCCGGAGTGCTCGGCGTCGACAACCCGACCAGGCACACGTGCCAGTGGTGGGTTGGCTCACCGAACGGTGAGATCGCTAGCGCCCCCGGAGACCTCGATCTCGTAGCGTTCGGAAGCTCCGTCGTAACCCTCGCTCTGAAGACGAACCGTTCCGCCGACGGCATCGAAGCTCTGCTCGTCGAAGGTCAGGGCGGCGGCGCCGCTTTTCAAGTTCAGGCGTGCCCCTACCCCAAGGGGACGTTGTATGGTCACCTTGCTTGCGCCACCGGAGAGACGTATCGGGACCACTCCCGATGGCTCCGGAAGCCTCAGGTCGAGGTGGCTGATCCCACCCTTTAGGATGAAGGACGATAGCTCCGAGCCTCTGAGATCCGCCTCGACCTTGTACGCTCCGCCGCGCACTTCGACCTCCCACGGTATCGCTGTGTTTAGCGTAACCTCCCCGGGACGGCTGCGACGCTCGAAGAGTCCCCCGAAGCCCGAGGAATAGCGGAAGGTCACGGTCCCGTCTTTCACATCGACCTTCGGGAGAACCCCCTCGAAGCGTCCCCGGTAGAGGTCTCCCATCCCCGAGGAGGCGCGAAGGGTGAGCCGGTCGGCCCCCTTGGCGAACACCAGGCGGCCGCTCTTCACCGAGCCCAGGGGGGCGGAGAACCCGCCCTCTCGGTCGCCGCCCCTGGATGCAGCCCGGATCCTGGCAGTCTCCTCCCGGGTCGCACGGTTGGACTTCCGCACGACCTCCAGAAATATCGCGAGCGTCCGATCGTCGTAGTCAGAGAGCAAAGAGTTGAGCGACATCTCCTCTCGCGAACCAGGGTAAACCAACCCCGCCCGCTCCAATTCCTCCGCTACAGGCCGGATGACCACCCTCCTACCGTCGTCCGGGTCCTTCTCCCGGCGAACGTAACCGGATTTCTCTAGTCGGTTGACCAAACCGGTCACCGCCCCCGTCGTGAGCCCCATCTCCTCCCCTAATCGCCCGGCCGTAACCGGCCCCGTCAACGCCAGGATGTTCATGCACTGCAAGTCGCTAAGGTTCATCCCACTGCGCTCCGCCACGGCCTGCAGATAGGACAACCCCTCCACGTTGCTCCTACGGTTCTCCTCCACGAGCTCCCGAAGCAACTCCTCCCGCTCTTTCGATTCTTTCGTCATCCCGCTTGACAACCCTTTCGGTACAGCTTATCCTGTATTTATCTTATTTACTAATATATTTTTGTGATTTTACATTAGTGACTAAGTACATGAAGTATAGCACGCGATAATTTTCCGAGGAAGGAGGATCGGGATCGAGGAAGAAAGTTGGACGGGCCCCTGGCAATTGTGGCGCACCGCTGGGCCGGGGGCGCGGGCGCTAGAGAAGGGTCTCGTGGGGGAGCCTACCTCCGGGTCTGCAGCTGCGAGGAAAGCAGCCCGCATGGGGCAGCGTAGTCCGGGTCGTTAGCCCGCACATCCTTAGAAGGAGGTTACAGATGAACGACTATAGATCGGGCCCCGTGGGTGGGGCGCTGTCCGGCGGCCCCGGGTTACGGGAGGCGGGGTTTGAATCGGGTCCTGCGGCGATCTCGGCTATGGGCTTACGCAAGTCGTTCGGGGGGCAGGTCGTGCTAGACGGCATCGACCTGGAGGTCGCGGAGGGCACCGTATTCGCGCTGCTCGGCCCCAACGGTGCCGGCAAGACCACGACGGTGAACATCCTCTCCACGCTCATCACCGCTGACGGCGGCGACATCCGCGTCGCAGGCCACGATCCGGCGCGGGAGCCCGACGCGGTCCGCCGGTCTATAGGCGTCACGGGGCAGTTCTCGGCGGTGGACGACCTGCTCACCGGCGAGGAAAACCTGAGGCTGATGGCCGACCTGGGTCACCTGGGCCGTGCCGAGGGCCGGCGCCGCGCGGCCGGATTGCTCGAGCGCTTCGACCTCGTCCAGGCGGCCAAGAAGACGCCGCCCACGTACTCCGGTGGCATGCGGCGCAGGCTCGACCTTGCAATGACGCTTATGGTCGACCCGCGCGTCGTCTTCCTCGACGAGCCGACCGCGGGCCTCGACCCGCGCGGCCGCCGCACAATGTGGCGGATTATCCGCGACCTCGTGGCCGACGACGTAACCATCTTCCTGACCACCCAGTACCTGGAGGAGGCCGACCAGCTGGCCGACCAGATAGCGATCCTCGACCGCGGCACGCTGGTCGCCCAGGGGACCGGGTACGAGCTCAAGCGCCGCATCCCGGGCGGGCACGTCCGTCTCGAGTTCGCGGACGCTCGCGGGCTCGAATCGGCGGCCAGGATAGTCGGGGGGAGCACGCGCGAAGAAGACGCGCTCGCGCTGCGGGTTCCGACCGACGGCGGCGTCGGATCGCTAAAGACCATGCTCGATCGCCTCGAAGGCGGTGGGATTCCGGTCGAGGAGATCTCCATGCACACTCCCGACCTCGATGACGTATTCCTGGCCCTCACCGGCCACCCCGAAACCGGAAAGGATGCCCCACGATGAACGCGCTCTCGCTCTGGGTGGGCGACTCGGCAACCATGCTGCGCCGCCAGCTCAGGCACATGCAACGCTACCCTTCGCTGGTCGTGCTCCTCGTCAGCGTGCCCGTCATACTCCTGCTCCTGTTCGTCTACGTGTTCGGCGAAACCATGGGCGCCGGGCTCGGCGGCCCGTCGGGCGGACGAGGCGCTTACGCCGATTACGTCACCCCCGGCATCATCCTCATAACCGTGGCCTCCGTGGCCCAGGGGACAGCCATCTCCGTGGCCATGGACACGACAGGCGGCATCGTCACCCGGTTCCGCACCATGGCGATCTCCCGCGCCTCGGTCCTGACCGGCCACGTCCTCGGCGCCATGACCAAGACAATGCTCGCCGTCGCCGTTGTCGTCGGCGTGGCGATGCTCGTCGGTTTTCAGCCCACGGCCACCGCCCTCGAATGGCTCGCGGCGGTCGGCGTGCTGGCGATGGTGTCCTGGGCGCTCACCTGGCTCACGGTCGCCCTCGGCCTCGTCACCGATAGCGCCGAGACCGCGAGCAACCTGCCCATGCCCCTGATACTTTTGCCGTTCTTCGGCAGCGGGTTCGTCCCAACCGAGTCGATGCCCGACTGGCTGCGCTGGTTCGCCGAATATCAGCCTTTCACCCCGATCATGGAGACACTGCGGGGGCTACTCCTGGGTACCGCGATAGGCAATAGCGCCATCCTTGCCGTCGCCTGGTGCGCGTCCATCTCGCTGGTCGGATTCCTCTGGGCGAAGGCGCTGTTCAACCGGGATTCCACCCCCTAGCCGAGACGTGCGGCCCGGGGCCTGCATACCCCGGGCCGATGCGAAGAACACGGTCCTCCAGGGTCTCGGACGGAGAGCTAGCCGGGACCTCATGACCTGGCTTCATCAGGGAGGTCAACTTCGAGCGAGATGGCCGAGTCGCGCAGATCCGCTGGTATCTCCGAGTGAAACTCCAAAGCTTGCCCGGTTACAGGATGCTGGAAGGATAGCTGCTCTGCGTGTAACCAGAGACGGCGGTCTGGGACAGGCGTTCCGTACAGAGGGTCGGCGTACACCGGGTACCCGATAGCCGAGAGGTGGACCCGGATCTGATGTGTCCTTCCCGTCTCGAGCCGGACTCGGAGCATGGTATGCCGGTCCGCATGGTCCAGGACCTCGAAGTGCGTGATGGCCTGTTTGCCCAGGCCCGCGGTCATGAGGGTTGGGTTGTCGGGGTCGCGGCCTACGGGCGAGTCGATGGTCCCGGTCTCGGGCAGCCCCTCCCCCACAACGACCGCCCTGTACAGGCGCTCGACCTGCCGGTTCGCCATCATCTCTACCAGCCGCGAGTACGCAGGCTCGCCCCTGGCCAGCACCATGAGGCCCGAGGTGTCACGGTCGAGACGATGCACGACGCCTGGCCTGGACGGGTCCTCTCCCCCCGCTATGCCCCTGTCCAGGAGCCCGTTGACGAGCGTGCCCGACGGGTTGCCGGCACCGGGGTGGACGACGAGACCTGCCGGTTTGTCCACAACAAGGACGTGCTCGTCTTCGAAGACCACGGGCACGGGGATGTCCTCCGCCGAGATCCCTTCCTCGGGTAGCAGGGCCTCGACGAGTTGACCGCCCCTGACCTTGAAGGAGGGGTAACTCTCTTCGCCGTCGACGCGCAGGTCGCCCTCCCCGATCAGGCGCTGCACGAGGCTGCGGCTGATTCCGAGACGCCGCGCCGCCAGCCGGTCGAGCCGCTCACCAGCCTCGGCGGGTTCGACCCTGAAGCCCTCGTCCGGCATCCTGCTAGAAAACGTGGCCGGTCAGGCTCGTGCGTGGGCCGCCGACTCTAGTACGGGTGGGGAACCCCTCAATCACGCCGACGCAGGAAGCGGCTGGCCCTGAATATGCGACTGTCGCCCTGCTCGGCCTGTTCGCTTTCCGGGGACCCCTCCGGGCTTGTCTCCGGGTTCTCCTCCGCGAGTGGGGTTTCGTTCTGGCTCGCCTCTACCTCCTCCGCCGGCTCGGACGCGGGCTCTCCCTCCACGGGAGATTCCTCGAATTGTTGCGTCTCGTCCTCGACCGTGGACGGGGCGGCCTCTTCGGCGGGGGGCTCCCCCGGCGCCCTGGCGAAGGGGCCGAGGTCTTCGGCCCGAAGCACCTCCGTTGGCTGCTCGTCCGCGAGCGGTCCCTCATGCCGCTGCGCCTCTGATTGCTCGGGCACGACGTCGGCGGCGGCGAGCTCCTCCTCGCTTATGGGCTCTTCGGGAACCAGGGTACCCGTCTCGATACGCATGGTGGCATCCGGGTCGACCTCGTCCGGCTCCACCGGGACTACGGCCTCCTCTTCGGACTCGGCGATTTCCTGCTCTGAGACGGCGAGGCCGGGGTCGGTGTATTCGTCCTCATCCGGAACGCCGACGTCGGGTTCCTCGGTTGGCCGCGGGTCCTGCAGCGCGGCCTCGTGGGCCGCGGCTATGGACTCGGTGTCGAGCCGCTCGCGCAGGGAGGCCTCTATCTGCCGGGCCGAGGCGGTCTCCATGCTCTCCATCACGTCCGTGTAGGTCTTCAGGAGATGTCGGAAGTCGTTTGTAAAGCTCTTCTTGGCCTCCTGCAGGGCCTCGTAGGATTCCTGAACACGCTCGACCCGCGAGGATGAGTCGGCCAGCATCTGGTGGGAGCGCGTCTGGGCCTCCTTTATGGTGAAGTCCGCCTCGCGCTGGGCGCTCTGGCGCATATCCTCGGCCTCGCTGCTCGCTGCGCGCCTCAGGTCGTTGGCGGCCTGTTCGGCGTGGACCAGGGCGGCGCGGATAGAACCTTCCAGGTCCTCGAACTGCTGCAGCCTGTCGCGGAGGCTCGAGATCTCCTCGCGCATCCTCTGGTTCTCCGTGTAGTTGCGCTCGTACTCGTCGGCGACAGCATCCAGAAAGTCGTCGACCTGGTTCGCGTCGTAGCCACGAAAACCGTTCTTGAACTCCTTGCGTCTTATGTCGATCGGCCGAATCGGCATCTCATCACCCCGTAACTGGTTGAATGAAATTCTCGATAATTATCAAGAGCAAGGTCCTGGCTATAGACAGGCCGAGGATCGCGATTATCGGTGAGAGGTCTATGCCGAACCCACCGAGTTGCAACATAGGCACGCGGCTCCTGATGGGCATCAGTATCGGGTTGGCAACCGCCCTCACGGCATCGTAGACCGCTTGCATAAAGCTGCTCGAAGGGTATCCGGGGAACCAGGAGAAGAGTATCGAGGCGATAATGAACCCGAACAGGATGTAGTAGGTGTAGGTCACGACCCCAGACAGAAGTGCGGCCACGCTGAACCCGAACTCCTGCAAAAGGGCCATCACCCGCCAAGCCCCCTGGCCTGCTCCGTCGCCGCCTCAACCCCGTCGTAGACGGCCCCGACAAACCCGGCCTTCTCCATGGCAACGAACGCGGCGGCCGTGGTGCCGCCTGGCGTCATGACCTCGTCGCGCACCTGGTGGGCGCTGCGTTCCTTGAGCAGCACCGCCGTGCCCCCGATCGTGCCGATCACCAGCTTGCGGGCGACGTCGCGCGGTATGCCCTCCCTGACCCCGGCCTGTATGAGGGCGTCCGCGAAGAGGGCGACGTACGCCGGCCCCGAACCGTGCAGGGCCGTGGCGGCGTCGAAGAGGCGCTCAGGAAGCTCCTGGACCTCGCCGACGTGGCGGAAGATATCCACGACCGTCGGGAGCGCCGAGCGGCCGGCCTCGTTGGCGGTTACCACGGCTGAACCGAGGCCAACGGAGGCACACACGTTGGGCATGACGCGCAGGATCGCCGTTCCAGGGGGCAGGCTCTCGGCGATGCTAGCGATGGTGACGCCTGCGGCCACGCTCGCGACGGCCTTGTCCGTGCCCTCGAAGGAATCGGAGATCTCCCGCATCACCTGCGCCACGTCCCAGGGTTTCACGGCGACGATCAGGAGCTCGCTCTGCTCGGCGAGCTCGCGGTTTGAGGAGGTGGTATGGATGCCCAGGTCCCTGAAGTGGCCCAGCTGTTCGGGGTGGATGTCGCTTACGCCGAGGTCGAAACCGTCTGACTCGGCGAGCCTCAGGAGGAGGGAGCCCCCGATCTTGCCAGCCCCGATGATCCCGACCTTCTGCAAAGCCCTCCTAGAGCTGGTTGAAGAACGCCCGCTCGGCGATGCGCTTGCGCTCCTCCGCGCTCACCTCCACGTCGCGTGGCGTGAGCAGGAAGACCCTGTTGGCGACGGACTGTATGTTGCCGTCGAGGGCGTAGGTCAGGCCGGAGCAGAAATCAACCATCCTCCTGGAGAGGTCCCCATCCACATTCTGGAGGTTGAGTATGACGGGTTGCTGGCGCTTGAAGCGGTCGGCCAGGTTCTGCGCGTCGTTGAAGCTGGCTGGCTCGAGCACGCTGACGCGCGTGGTGCGCTGGTCAGGTACCGGCCTCAGGTGGGCCGGCGGGTTCTGGTTGGCGCTGAGGCGGTCCCCGCGCGCCGACGAGTCGCTGCCGAAGAGGTCCCCAAGGGAAGTTCCGAAGGCCGAGGAGCGCTCCGCACGCCCGAGGCGCCTCACGGTCGGCCCCGGCTCGGAGCCCCTGGCGCCGTTCGAGTATTCGTCGTCATCGTACCTGCGGTCCATATCCTCTTCGTCTTCATAGTAGTCATCCTCGTCGACACCGAACCCGAACCAGGCCGCGATCCGGTCCAGACGGTCCCTAACTCCCATCCTGCCTCCTTACGGGCCCATCCTCCTCTATTAGCATCCGCCCGATCCTTACCACGGTCGCTCCCTCCTCGACCGCGACCTCATAGTCGCCACTCATGCCCATGGAGAGTTCCGAGAGATCGAAGTGCGGGCTCCAACTTTCTCGTAGCCTATCACGGATCGCGCGAAGTTTCGCGAAAACATGGCGTACTTCCTCGGGGTTCTCGACGAGGGGCGCGATGGTCATAAAGCCGCGCACTCGAACGCTTCCCCCCGTATCTGCGGCGGCCTCCAGCAGCCCTTCTACCTCGTCCTCGGAGACACCGTACTTGGACTCCTCATCGGCCACGTTTACCTGCAGGAGAACGTCGGACCCGCCCTCTGGGGCACGCTTGGAGATCTCCTCTACGAGGCGTACCGAGTCAACGGAATGCACGAGCGTTACCCGCGGGATGACGACCCTGGCCTTGCGACGTTGCACGTGGCCGATAAAGTGCCACTCGAAACGATCTCCGAACTCCTCCTGTTTTTGCACGAGGTCCTCGGCCCGGTTCTCGCCGACCAGCTCTACACCCGCCCGGGCGAGCTCCTCGAGTTGCTCCGGCGCATAATATTTGGTGGCGACGAGCACCCGCACGCTCTCGCCGGAACGCCCACCCCGCTCCAAGGCCCCCCTTATGTTCTCGTCCACGACGGCGAGCCTCTCCCTGAGATCCGCGCCCGTCACACGCGAGCTCACCGGGCCTCCCTCACGATAGAGGCGAGGTTCCGGCCCGTCAGGGGCTTCTGCATGCGGTGGGAGTAGAAGAGATCCGGCCGGCACCCACTGCACAGCCCCAGGTCGTGAACCTCTACCCCGGCCTCCTCGAGGTCGGTCCTTATGGCTTTCTGCAGGGAGAGGTAACGACCCGAGACCACCTCCCGTCCGAACACGGTGGCGAACCTGTCGGCCAGTTCCTGGGATACCTCGTAGCAACAGCGCCGGATGGAGGGACCGACGTAGGCGCGTATCGGGGAGCCCCGCAGTTCCCGCGCCGTTTTCCCGGAGACGCCGGTGAGCGTCCCGCGCCAGCCAGAGTGGACCATTGCCACCTCCTGCTCCCCGACGAGCGCGACGGGAACGCAGTCAGCGACGGCCACGGACAGGCACAGGTCGGGCTCTGCGGTGATCAGGGCGTCGGCCTCGCCGGCGAGCCCGGCACCAGAGACGCGGAGCACGGTGTCCCCCGCAACCTGCGTGACCCAGGCCGCTGGTCGTCCTTTCATGGCCGCCCTGATGATGGATAGGTTCTCCCCGACCGCCCCTGGTGTGTCACCGACCTTTCTGGAGACGTTGAGGGAATCGTAGGGTGGCATAGAGACACCACCAAGGCGGGTGAAAAAGAAGAGGGATGCCCCCTCGGGCTGCGGGTCCGGTGCGACGTAGACGGCGCCCCCATCCGCGGTGTGGACCGCGGCGGGGGCGCCGTTCAGGGTGCCTCGCTCGGTTTTGCTCACGCCCCGGCTAATGCTTACCGGCGGCGGAGGAAAGCCGGGAT
>DASUPX010000065.1:0-2413 GCA_036280905.1 Rubrobacter sp.
CAATCAGTCGCCGGCCAGCGCGAGAGGCTGACCTCACTGGGGACGCTCGCGGCAGGCCTGGCCCACCAACTGAACAACCCGGCCGCCGCAGCCCGCCGGTCGGCGGACGACTTGCGCGAGGACCTGGAGAAATTACGCTCCGCGGGCTCGAGCTTGGCCCGTGCCGCGACCGCAGGTCGGTTGACGCCAGAAGCCCTAGACGCGCTTGAGCGCGCCATCGACGCCCAGCACCGCGCCGAAGCCCCGGTCCTGGACGAGTTGGAGCGTAGCGAGAGGGAAGAAGGCCTCGCGTTCTGGTTGGAAGAGAACGGGGGGCCGGGAGGCTGGACGATGGCACCTACGTTCGTTTCGTCAGGGCTTGGCGTCTCTGACCTCTTGCCCGTCTTGGAGTCCGTGCCGTCGGATCTGCGCCTGGACACCCTGCGTTACCTGGAGGCGACGCTGGATGCGGTTGGGCTCGTGGACGCGATCGAGGGGAGCGCGCTACGCATCTCCGGGATCGTGGAGACCATGGAGGGTTACTCGTACATGGACCGTGCCCCGGTCCAGGAAGTGGACGTGAACGGAAGCCTCGACGACACGCTTGCGGTGCTGAGCCACAGGCTCGACGGCGTCGAGGTGCGGCGAGACTACGATCCAGAACTCCCCCCCATCACCGCCTTCGGCGGCGAGCTGAATCAGGTATGGACCAACCTGATTGATAACGCCATAGATGCGGTCTCGGCTTCTGAGGACTCTGGTCGCATCGCGCTCAGAACGGGCTGCGAGCGAGACAGGGTGCTGGTCGAGGTCGCCGACGACGGACCGGGTATCCCGTCTGAGAACCGCGACCGCATCTTCGAGCCATTCTTCAGCACGAAGGACGTGGGACGCGGAGCGGGCCTCGGCCTCGACGTGAGCTACCGGATCGTGGTGGGAAGGCACGGTGGGGATATCCACGTCGTCTCCGAACCTGGCAGAACACGCTTCGAGGTAAGGTTGCCGGTTGGCGGACCGGGCGAGGCTGACGCCGCCAGGAACCTCAGGATGGAGGCGGAAGCCTGATGCGCGCCCCGGATGGCACCCCCGCGATGCAGGAAGAACTGCGGCTCTCGCCGGAACAGGTCGGGGCCCTCATGCACTACGGCACAGAGCTCGGGTTGCAGACCGGATCCCTCCTGTTCGATGAGACCGCCACCGTGGACAGCTTCTACGTCGTACTCGAAGGAGAGGTAATCATCTCGCGCCTGGACGGTGCAGACGAGATCCCGCTCGGCGCCCACCAGACCGGTGAGTTTACCGGCGGGCTCGCGGTTCTGACGGGCAAGACCTCTATCCACAGGGCCCGGGCCGCCGGACCGGGTCGTGTCCTGGAGATCGACTCCGAAACCTTCAGGCGTGTGGCCGTCGAGCTGCCCGAGGTGGCCGATGTGCTTATCTCGGGCCTGACCAGGCGCATGCGTTACACGCAACGCGCCTTCCGCCAGCAAGAAAAATTGGCCGCCCTCGGAAAGTTATCTGCGGGTCTCACCCACGAGCTGAACAATCCCGCCGCGGCGGCCAGGCGTGCCTCCGAAGAACTTGGCTCCGCCATCTCGACGGCCCAGCGCGCCGCCCTCGAACACGATGGGCGATTTTCTCCGGGAGAACGCCAGGCCCTGCTCGCCCTGCAGGGCGAGTCCGCAGCTGGGGCCTTACCCCGCGATCCGCTCCTCCTCAGCGACGCGGAGGAGGAGCTCGCCGCATGGCTGGACGAGCACGAGGTCGAGGAGTCATGGGATTTCGCCGCCACGCTGGCGGCCGCCGGACTCGAAGCCGGGAGCCTCGAGCAACTCGCGGGCGTGCTCGAAGCAGGGTCGCTCGCGGCGGGTGGGGGTTGGCTCTCGAAAACCATCGAGCTCATTGGGCTGGCGGACGAGGTGGCGACCAGCTCGAGGCGTATATCCGAGCTGGTCGGCGCCATGAAGGACTACACCTACATGGATCGGGCAGCGGTCGACGACGTGGACGTGACGGCGGGCCTCGACAACACCCTGACCATCCTCGGTCACAAGCTGAAGGGCGTCTCCGTACGACGGGAGTACGAGGAGAACCTCCCCAGGGTGCGGGGAAACGGCGGCGAGTTGAACCAGGTGTGGACCAACCTCATCGACAACGCCGCGGACGCGCTGGACGGCCGCGGTAACATCACGTTGAGGGTCTACGCTCGGGAAGGGAAGGTTATGGTCGAGGTCGCCGACGATGGGCCGGGGATACCGCGTGAAGCGCAAGGACACGTCTTCGAGCCCTTCTACACCACCAGGGAGGTCGGAGCGGGGACCGGGCTCGGCCTCAACGTGGTGCGGCGCACCGTCGTAGCCCACGGTGGTAGCATCGCGGTCCGGTCGGAGCCGGGCGAGACCAGGTTTACGGTCGGGTTGCCCGTAGTTGGCAG
>DASUPX010000066.1:0-3945 GCA_036280905.1 Rubrobacter sp.
CGTCAAGGACCTCGGAGACGCTCTAGGGGTTCCCCCGACCCAGATCATCAAGGTCCTGATGGGCCTGGGCGAGATGAAGACCCTGACCCAGACCCTCTCCACCGAGGAGATCGAGCTGATCGCCGAGGAGCTTGGCGTTCAGGTTGAGATCGGCTCGGTCGAGGAGCCTGAGCCGGTCGAGATCGCACCAGACGACGACCCGGAAGACCTTGTCGAGAAGCCGCCCGTGGTGACGGTGATGGGCCACGTCGACCACGGCAAGACGAGCCTGCTCGACAGGATCCGGCGCGCCAACGTCCAGTCCGGCGAGGCAGGCGGCATCACCCAGCACATCGGCGCCTACCAGGTTGAGTCCGAAGGCCGGAAGGTGACGTTCATAGATACCCCCGGTCACGAGGCGTTCACCGAGATGCGTGCCCGTGGAGCCCGCGTGACCGACGTGGTCGTGCTGGTGGTCGCCGCCGATGACGGCATCATGCCCCAGACCTCGGAGGCCATCGAACACGCCAGGGCCGCAGGGGTACCCATGGTCGTGGCGGTAAACAAGATCGACGTTCCGAACGCCAACCAGGATAGGGTGTTCGCGGAGCTCTCCGAGCGGGAGCTTGTGCCCGAAGCTTACGGCGGCGACACGGTTACCGTGCCCGTCTCGGCCAAGACCGGCGAGGGCATCGAGGAGCTTCTTGAGAACATCCTGGTCGTGGCGGAACTGGAAGACCTCAAGGCCAATCCGAACGCGCCCGCGAGCGGCTACGTTATCGAGGGTGAGAGGGACCCAGGACGCGGCCCGGTGGCCACGCTGCTCCTTAGCCGCGGCACGCTCCACAAGGGCGATGCCGTGCTCGCGGGTACGGCCTACGGAAGGGTCCGCGCCATGCTCGACTATACCGGGCAACGGGTCAAGGATGCCGGGCCGGGAGCTCCCGTGGAGATTCTTGGCCTCTCCGGGGTCCCGGAGGCTGGCACGCGCTTCGAGGTCCTGGACCACGAGCGCATAGCCCGCGACCGCGCCCAGCAGGCCGAGGAGAAGTTGCGCCGGCAGGAACTCGCCCAGGGTGGGTCCCGCCGCACGCTTGAGGAACTGCTCGGTCAGGGCGGCACCCAGGACCTGAACCTCGTTATCAAGGCGGATGTGGCCGGTTCGGTTGAGGCGCTCAAGGAGGCGCTCGCCAGGCTGTCTACCGACGAGGTGCGCGTCAACATCGTGCGTAGCGGCGTCGGGGCCCTCACGGACTCGGACGTTATGCTCGGCAGCGCCTCCGACGGGATTCTGCTCGGCTTCAACGTCAGGCCCACCAACACAGCCAAGCAGGTCGCCGAGCGCGAGGGCGTGGAGATTCGGACCTACGACGTGATCTACAAGGCGCTCGAGGAGATCGAAGCTGCCATGCGCGGCATGCTAGCCCCCGAGATACAGGAGCGCGAGACGGGCACGGCTGAGGTGCGCCAGACCTTCCGCGTGCCGAACGTCGGCCTGGTAGCCGGCTGTTACGTGACGAGCGGTGAGATCTTCCGCAACAACCGCGTCCGTGTGGTGCGCGACGGCACCGTGGTCTACGAGGGCAACATCGCCTCCCTCAAGCGCTTCAGGGACGATGTGCGCTCCGTGCGCGAGGGCTTCGAGTGCGGCGTGGGCGTCGAGAACTTCAACGATGTCAAGGACGGGGACGTGCTCGAGTTCTTCGAGACGGTAGAGGTCCCGAGGTAAAGGCGGCTCTTGTTCTGCGCGGTGAGGCTGGAACTGGAGATGCCTTTCTCCTCCAGCCTCAAAGATAAACGACAGATTCTGCGCTCCTTGAAGGACCGCTTGCGGCGCAAAAACGTCTCGGTGGTCGAGTCGGAGAACCAGGACTCCTGGCAACGCGCCACGGTGGAGATCGCGCTCGCCGCGGTCTCCCGCGGCGCCGCCGAGGAGAGACGGGAAGAGCTCCGCAGGATGCTGCTTGGCTACGAGGAGCTGGCGATCCTGGACTGGCGCGAGGAGTTCGTGAAGCTGTGAGGTCGAAGCCATGAGCGATCGCACCCGCAAGGTCGAGTCACAACTGAAGGAGATCACGGGCGAACAGGTCGCCGCGCTATCGGACCCGCGCATCCAGGGTCTGGTAACCGTAACCGGTGTCCGCGTGAGCCCTGACCTGGCCCACGCCACGGTCTTCTACAGCGTTCTGGCCGGCGAGGATGCCGACGCGGCCCACGAGGGTCTGCAGAGCGCGGCGGGCCGCATCCAGGCCGCCGTCGGAGCCCAGACCCGTCTCAAGCGGACGCCGCGCCTGCACTTCGAGCGGGATCCTGTGGTAGAAAGCGCGACCAGGATAGAGGCAGCCCTCAGGGAGGTTAGGACCGATGACGACACGCACGAAGAATAATACGCTGGCTGAGATCGCGGACTTCTTGAAGACCCTCGACCGGGTGGCCGTGACCACCCACGTCGGGGCTGACGGGGATGCGATCGGGGCCTCGGCCGCGCTGGTGCGCCTGATGCACAAGCTCGGCGCCGAGGCCGTGTTCTGCCACTCGGAGGCGGTACAGGATTACCTTGCCTGGCTCCTTCCCGAAGAGGCCCTTACCGAGCTTCCCCCTGGACACGACCTGCTCGTAGGGGACACCTCCCGTGCCGACCGTACCGGCGTGCCCATACCGGAGGCCGGCGCCCGGCTGAACATCGATCACCACGAGGACAACCCGCTCTACGCCGAGTACAACCTCGTCAACCCGCGGGCTGCTGCCACGGCGGAGATGGTAGCGGACCTCTACGCGGTGCTTGGCGTGCCCATCGACAAGCCCACGGCCGAGGCGCTCTACGTGGGCCTCAAGACCGACACGGGTGGCTTCAACTTCCGCAACATCTCGCCGAGGGCCCACGAGCTGGTGGCAGATCTCCTGCGCGCCGGCGTCGTGCCCGCAGAGGTGAACGAGCGCATCAACCGCAGGGGCAATGTAGAGCAACTCAGGATCGTGGGGGTCTCCCTGGCCAACGCCGTGCAGTATGGGGAAGCCCTCATCTCCACGGTCGAGAACGCGGACTACGAGCGCACGGGCGCCACGGAGGTGGAGTCCAAGGAGTCGATCGACCAGCTTCGCTCGGTCGCTGGCGTTGACGTGGTCGCGCACCTGCGGGAGGTCCCGCAGGGCACGAAGGGCTCCCTGCGTTCGGAGACCGTGGACGTGGGCGAGGTAGCCCGCCACTTCGGCGGCGGGGGCCACAGGCTCGCCGCAGGCTACACAACGCCCCGCCGGCCCAATGAGGCCAGGGAAGAGCTCCTCGAAGTGCTCAAGGGTGTCGTAGACCTCGGAGGGGAACGATAACCGACGGGCCCCTATCGGGCGGCCTGCTGCTGGACAAGCCGCCCGGCATCACGAGCGCCCGCGCTGTGGCAAGGGTCAAGCACCTGCTCCCGAAGAAGACCAAGATCGGGCACACGGGCACCCTCGACCCCCTGGCCTCCGGCCTGCTGGTGCTCCTGATCGGCCGCTCCACCCGCCTCTCGCGCTATGTGATGGGCTTGCGGAAGTCCTACACGGCGACAGCCCGACTCGGTGCCGTCTCCGACACCCTGGATGCGGAAGGGGAGATCTCCTACCTCGATGCCCCGATCCCATCCGAAGACACCCTGTGCGAAGCGCTCCCCGCCCTGACGGGCGACATTCTCCAGACCCCGCCGATGGTCTCCGCGCTGAAAAGGGAAGGCCAGAGGCTCTACGACCTGCACCGCCGGGGCATTACGGTGGAGCGCGAACCCCGTCCCGTAACAGTCCATCGCCTCGCCCTGACGGCCTTCGACCCGGCCGAGAAGACCGCAGACTTCGAGGTCTCCTGCTCCAGCGGTACCTACGTGAGGACGCTCGTTGCCGACGTAGCCGACCGCGCGGGTTCTGGCGCCTACCTGACCGCCCTGCGCCGCACCGCCGTGGGACACCTCTCCGTGAAGGACTCCTCCCCACCCG
>DASUPX010000067.1:0-4492 GCA_036280905.1 Rubrobacter sp.
TAGAATTTCTTCTACCAAATGGATGACACGGCTTCAAGCGGGTCCACGGTAGTCGAGGCGGTCTCGTCCGGGCGCCTAGGTGGACGGGTGAGGGAGCTGCGCCGGGCGCGCGGACTGACGCTCGACAGGCTGGCAGAACTCTCCGGTGTGAGCCGGGCCATGATCTCCAAGCTCGAGCGCGGCGAGAAGAACCCGACGCTGGTGGTCGCGGCCAGGCTAGCCGAGGGGCTTGGCGTGACGCTCTCGCGTCTCGCCGGCATGGAAGAGCGGCGCGAGGTCATCATCTTGCCGAGGGAGAGGCGCATGGTAATGCGAGATCCCGAGACCGGGTTCGAGCGCCAGCTCCTCTCACCAGGGTCCGTCGGTCTGGGCGTCGAGTTCATACAGAACAAGATACCCCGGGGCTCCACCTCGGGCGAATTCCCGCCACATCGCAGGGGTGTAGACGAGCAGATAGTCGTGGAGCGCGGGACCCTGAGGGCGACGCTAGCAGGCGAGGATTATCTCCTCAGGCAGGGCGACTCCCTTTACTTCGAGGCCGACGTACCGCACCGCTTCGACAACGTGGGCGACGAAGAATGCACCTACTACCTGGTGATCAGCACCCGCAGGCCAGGATGATGGGGCAGAAGGAGAGCTGGTACCTGGCGTGGACGGACAAAAGGGCCCCTGGAAGAAGCTCCACCGCGGGGCAGGCGCGTTGGGCGGTGGCGTGTCCTGTCAGGATGCCTCGGCGAGCCTGACCTTACTCACGCGAGTTTCGTAGCCTGCGCGATGGCCGCGATAGTAGTCGAGGCGATCCGCTGCGCTTCCCCACCGGGCGAGGCGGCGGTTGTCCGTGAACCTCTGCGGGTCACCGTAGCGGCCGTCGAGCCAGCCCGACCAGTACGCTTCTGAATGGTCCGGGGACTTCCAGGACACCGGGGCCGAGATGGGGGTAACCTCCGATCCACAGGCCGGACATCGGTACACATCGTCGGGTAATTTTCTCATCTCGGGATGGCCGCACTCGCAGGCGTGACCGCCCGCCGCGTCGGGGAGCGAGATGATCTTGTTCAGCGTCTCGAGCAGGGCCCCGCCCAGAACGCCACCACATTCGTCACACCTCAAGGAGTTGCGCCCGAACTCACGAAGCTCGGCCTCCGAGCAGAAAGGACATACCAGGGTTCGGGACGCTTTGCTTGGCTTGTCCATGATGCCCACCTTTGCTCAGTCCGCTTTATAACCTAATCATGAAGCACAGGGCACAAATCAACATCGCCCAAATGGGTGATTTCTGCGTAACCCATATTAGGTAGAACCTATGGACTTCGGAGCAGGGCTCGTGCGAAGGTCTCTGGTGGGGGTGCGTTCCGGGTTATCGTCTCAAAGTCCGAAGCTGCCGCTCTCGAGCTGGTCCAGCACGCGCTGGCGAAGGGTATCCGTTCCTGGAGGCGGTGAGTACATCTCACTCAGGGGAACCAGCACGTCTATGGCGCCGTCCGGGGTGGGCGACGAGGCGGGAACGGTGGCGCGGGTGCCGTCTGGCAGGTCGAGGAGGCGCTTGCGGCCGCCGCGCTTTCCGCGCTTGGAGCGGTCTTCACCATTCACCTCCACGAGGTCGAGCGAGTAGTCGATCATTGGGGCGTCGGCTATGGCCCCGCCGACGCCGTAAGCGTCGCAGGCCGGGTTCAGGTGGAGGATGTAGTCTACGTCGATGCCGCCGGAGGCGAAGATCTTCACGTGCCCGAAGCCGTTTCGGTCGAGCTCCCAGCGGACCTCACGCATCAGGTCCAGGAAGTCGCCTCGTCTATTGCCAGGGGTGTCCATGCGGATGGCGTAGACGGAGTCGGGGATGGCCCGGGCGGCTAGCAGGGCTCCGAACTTCTCGTCGTCGAAGGTGTCGATGATGATCGTGCGCGGCACGTCCGGTTCGACCACCTCGTCGAAGGCGCGTGCCGCCTCCGCCGTGGAACCAATAAGCAGTACCAGGGCGTGGGGGGTCGTCCCGGTCGCCGGGATACCGAGGCGCTTCATGGCCAGATCGACGGCCACCATATCGCATCCGCCCAGGTAGGCGGCGCGTTCGATCATGGGCGTTACAGCCGGGTGCATCCTGCGGGCGCCGAACGAGATGACGGGCTTCTGGCCGGCGGCGAGCCGGCAGCGGGCGGCCCCCGTTGCCACGCCCGAGGCCTGGCACAAGAGGCCGAGAAGGGCCGTCTCGTGTTCGGCGAAGGCGCCGTAGGACCCCGAGAGCGTCAGGATCGGCTCGTTCGGGCGGCAGATCGTGCCTTCCGGTACCGCAAGCACGTCGACGTCGACAGCCTCCAGGAGGTAGGCGACCTCGTCGAGGCCCGCAACCACGAACCATGCCTCGGGATCGCTGGTCTTGTAGGCGATCTCCGCGTGTACCGGCGTGTCTTGCAGGCCGCGGGCCCGCAGGATCTGCATGGTTCTGTGGAAGTAGGAATCGGCGACGTCGGCGTTCAGAATCTCCGTATCCGTCGCCGAGTTGAACCTCCTACCGCCGCCTCTGTCCTCGCTCAAGATGCGAACCCCTTACGCTCGAGTGACTACCGCCATATCATAGCCAATCGGCACCGGAGTTGATCCCGCGCGGCATGAGAGGGCCGAGAACGTGCATAATAGCTGGTTGTGAATAGTACTGGCCTCAATCATTCATTCGCCGCCGCCGCTGGCACGCCTTACGCGGCCGAGGCGGCGGCGGAGACGTACCGTGCTGGGGGCAACGCGGCGGACGCTGCCGTCGCCGCGGCGGCGGCCGTCGGCGTTACCGAGCCGCTGATGAGCTCGATCGGGGGCGGCGGCTTCGCCCTCGTCAGGGACCCGTCTGGCGGGGCCGAGCTGATTGACTACTACGACACGATGCCAGGCAAGGGGCTTCCGGCCTCCTCATTCGGTGCGGGCGGCGCCCCGCAGACCATGATTCTCAAGTACGGGGCCGGCGTGCGCTCTATAGTCGGTGGGGCGTCGTCGGCGGTTCCAGGCGCCCTCCGGGGATGGGAGAAACTGCTCGAGCGCCACGGCCGGCTGACCCTGAGAGAGGCGCTCGCACCAGCTATCAGGCTGGCCCGCGAGGGGTTCGACCTCTGCCGAACGTCAGGCCTCTGGTTCCAGGTGGCCGAGGAGGTACTACAGCTTACCGAAGAGACCCGCAAGCATTACTACAAGGGCGACAGGGTCTACCTGGAGGGTGAAGAGATGCGGTTCCCCGAGCTCGCCGACACGCTGCAGGCGGTAGGGGAAGACGGGGTGGGGCTCTTCTACGAGGGGGAGCTGGCACGCCGCATTTCGTCCTACATGCTCGAGATGGGCGGCATCATTACCGAGCAGGATCTCGCGGAGTACGAGGCAGTAATCAGGGAGCCGATGAGCGTCAGCTACGGTGCGGGGGCCATGTACACCAACGGGCCTCCCTCCGCCGGTGGCTCCACCCTCGCCCAGATGCTCAAGGTCGTCTCAGCGTACGACCTGGTGGCCATGCCGGACGAGGAATACGCGCGACTCGTCGCCGGGGCCATGAGACTGGCGCTCGAGGACCGCGACAATCAGTACCTCGACGGCGCAAAAAACAGCGAGGTCGCCCGGCGGTTGACGGGGGAGGAGTACGCCGCCGAGCAACGGCAGAGGATCTTCTCCTCCTTCGGATCCCCGCACACCACGCACCTCTCCTGCGTGGACGCCGAGGGCCTAGCCATCTCAATCACCGCCAGCATGGGCTACGGATCAGGGCTTGTCGTGCCAGGCACCGGCATCCCGATGAACAACACGCTGGGCGAGCCCGAGCTGAACCCCAAGGGCTTTCACGCCCTTGATCCGGGGGAGCGCCTGGTCTCGAACATGAGCCCCACCGTCGTCTCCTCGGAGGAGGGGGGCCTGATCTCGCTCGGCTCACCAGGCGCCTCGCGTATACCGACGGCCATCCTGCAGACCGTCATGAACGTGGTTGATTTCGGGATGTCGCTGGAGGAGGCGGTCCTCGCCCCGCGCTTCCACGCCGAGGACGACCTCTTCGCTTACGAGGCCGGTGCCCGCACGGCCGACCTCGAAGGCTACGAGCGGGTGCTCAGCTACGAGACCCCCAACATGTTCTTCGGCGGGGTCAACGCCGTCAGGAGGACGCCCTCAGGGCGCTTCGAGGCGGCGGCCGACCCTCGACGTTCGGGAGGGACCACCTTTGCCTGAGAACGAGCGCGAGCCGGTCGGACTCTTCGGTGTTCCCATGGACCTTGGCCAGGACCGAAGGGGCGTGGACATGGGACCGAGCGCCATACGATACGCCCGCATCGAGGAGGCTCTGGAGGAGCTCGGCCACAGGGTCACCGACCTCGGGAACGCGGGAGTGCCCATCCCCGAGATGGTCGATTCGGGCGAACACGTCAAGCATCTCGACGCTGTGAAGCGCGTTTGCGAGGAGGTCGCCCAGAGGGCCACGTCCATCGTCTCCGATGGACTCTTTCCCATCTTCCTGGGCGGGGACCACTCCATC
>DASUPX010000068.1:0-6482 GCA_036280905.1 Rubrobacter sp.
TCCTCGGCCCTGTCAACCTCCTGATTATCTACCCTGTGCACGCTGCCTATGACGTAGTCGTACGGTAGGGCCGTGGCGTCGTGGTCCATACGCTCCTCGGCGCCTGGTACGAAGTCTATCTCTATACCCAGGCGCAGCTCCACGTCGCGGGATAGCTCACGAGCCTCCTGGAACGCGGCCAGGTCTATCTCGTCGAGGTAGCGGTCATGCTCTGTGATCCCCATCTGGCGGACGCCCCGCGCCCTGGCAACCTCACAGTATTCCAGTATGTTCTCCACGGTCATCGGACGATCGCCGTGGGCTATGACGTGCAGGTGGTAGTCGATCAAAGGCTACTCTCCGAAAATGGTTGCGAATGACCCCCCTATCTTATAAGAAGGAGGTCGAGTTTTCGGGCGGTAGGTGCGTGAAGCGCCACAAACCCCGGCGCCCTGGCGATCTTTTCGAGTGAAAGGCATCGGGTACATTTCCTGCAGCCTTTGGCCTTCCTAGTCGCCCTCGGTCCTGATACCGTACATCAGTGGTATGGCGGGAACGTTCTCTGGTGGCACCAGGCGTCTGCCTGAGAGTTGGCGCATTCCGGCCAGGCATCTCTCGCCGTTCGTGTACGGGTACTCGTGCAGGGCCGTGATCCTCAAGCCAGCCCCCGCCAACGCCGTGACGACCTCCCCGAGCCCCCAACGGAACAGGTGGGCACCCTCCGGGTTTCGGAAACCAGCCGCTCCTTCCACGTACCCGGCCGGGGTGAGGCCGCCGCCTGACTCGGCCACGTAGTCGCCTACACCCTCTTGCAGGTACACGGGTTCTCCGCCTGAAGGGTAATCTCTGGCATGGTTTCCATCCTTGTCGAAGATATCCGCCACCGGGTGGAAGTCGACGAGCACGAAGCATCCGCCGGGTTCGAGTACGCCCGCGATACCCCCCGCCCAGGCAACGAGGTCGGGAAGCCAGCAGACGACGCCGTACGAGGCGAAGACGACGTCGAAGCGCCGGCCTTCGCGAGGCGCCCGCCGCAGCCAGTCGTACAAATCAGCCCGCTCGAAACGTACCCGGGCGTCGGTCTGCCCGGCGAGCCTTCGGGCGGAGGCTATTGCCTCATCGCTGATATCTATGCCGGTGACCCTCGCGCCAAGCCCGGCGAGGCTTACCGAATCGCCCCCCGAGTTGCACTGGAGATGGAGGAGGGTCTTGCCCCGCAGCTCCCCGAGGAGGCCGACCTCCTCGGGGAACAGCGTGCTGCCACCGCCGAGGAGGAAGCCGGGGAGGTTCGCGCGGTGGCTGTCGTGGGCCCCGACCGCGGCGTTCCACGACGACCGGTTCTGCTCGCGAAGCTCTCTACGGTACACGGGTGGATTCTACCTCGCCCCCACTCCGGCGGTACGCAGGATGCCCTTCAGGACAGCTTCCAGGCCCGCGACCGTGTCTTCCCATCGGGGCAGGCCGGAGGCGCGTCGGATCGCCGCTTCGGACATCCTCGTCCTCAAAGCGGCGTCCCCGAGCAGGAGATCCAGGGCCGCACTCAGGCCGTCGGCGTCGCCGGGCTCGACCAGGACCGCGGCCTCCCTTCCAACTAGCTCGGGAACGGGTCCCACACCGCAGGCTATGATGGGCAGACCGGACGCGAGCGCCTCGGCGTAGACGATCCCGTATCCCTCATAACGGGAGGGCAGAGCGAAGAGGTCAGCCCTCGCGTAGGCGGCACCAAGCCCGGCATCGTCAACTCGTCCCGATACTACGATGGAGCCGTGCGGGGCCGACTGGACTGCCTCCCGGACTCTTGCAGCATAGGCGGGATCTGCGTTCGTCTCGCCGACGAGCTCGAGTACCGCGCCAGGACGCCCGCGCAGCGTCCACGCTTCGACCAGGTCGAGTATGCCTTTGCGCTCGATCCACTGCGCGACGCAAAGGGCGCGCAAGGGAGGACCGCCGCTGTAAGAGACTCTGGCCGCCACAACGCCGTCGAAGCCGGGCGGCACTACGCTGATGCGTTCCGCAGGGACGCCCCGGTCCAGGAGCACGCTCCGCCCGTGGCCACTCACGGCGACGAGCCGATCTGCCCGCAGCAGGGGCCCCTCGTACGCTCGCTCATGGTCGGGGTCGCCGCCTGCGACACCGGGCAGCTCATGTACCAGCGCCACCACGGGCCGGATGGACCGCCAGAGATCCAGGCGCGGCGCGGCCACGATACGGGCCAGGGCGTCGACCACTACCGCGTCGAATACGGAGGGGTCGAAAGCAAACCGTCGGGCGGCCCGTTGCTCCCCTGGGGAGGCACCGCAAGGTACCACCTCCTCGACCGCCATACCCCTGTCTCGAAGCCCCGAGATCACCCGCGCGTTGTAGAGATAGCCGCCTGTCTTGCGGCCCGTGTCCCCCACCGTGACGAACGCGACGCGCAGGGCGACTTCCCTAGCCCAGGGTGTCTTCGCGGGCGGCGTAGACGTCGGGGGATTCCCAGATGCGTACCACTAGCGAGTGGAGACCCAGGTCGCGCAGGGGCGCGGCTAGCCTCTCCCAGCAGTAATCCGCCACAGCCTCGGCGGTGGTGTTGACGTCAGCGAGGCCAGGTACTTCGTTCAGATCCCGATAGTCAAGGGAGGCTGCAAGGTCGTCAACGTCCTGCCTCAGCGCACCGATATCGTAGAGGGTGCCGTCTTGCTGAAGACGCTGGCCGCGCAGGATCGCCTCCATCCTGTAGGTGTGACCGTGCATCCTGCTCGCCGGCCCGAAGTCTCCGACGAGCCTGTGCGCCGCCTCGAACCTTGCCGCGACGTAGACCTCATACATCCCGTCCCTCCCGGATACGTTCGTAGGTGAAAACTACCTGAACCGCCTCTTCTGTTCCCGCCTCGAGGAGCGGGTACGCCTCCGGGGCCCTGTGAAACGGAAGGCGGTGGGTTATGAGGTCGCCAGGTTCCACCCTCTCGAGAAGGGCAAGGACCGTCTCCATGCGCCTGGTCGTGTCCCAGCGCGGCCCCATCTCGGGGTTCAACCGCCCGACCTGTGAGGAGCGCAACCTCACCCTGCCCCTGTGGAATCGTTCCCCGAGGTACAGATCAACGGGCTTTGTGCCGTACCATGAGGCCACGACGACCGTGCCCTCTGTCGCCACGGCGTCGATCCCGGCCTGCAGGGCGGCCCCGGACCCGCTGGTCTCGATGGCGACGTCGGCTCCCCGCCCGCTGGTGGCCTCCGCGACACGCCCTTCTACCGCCTCGGGGCCGAACGCGTCGTCAGCCCCGGCGGCAAGCGCCAGCCCGCGGCGTTTTTCCAGGGGATCTACGACGAGCACCACGCCTGCGCCGCCCAGCTTCAGCAGCCGGGCTACCAGGAGACCCACGACGCCTCCCCCCAGGACGAGCGCCGTCTCGCCGAGGCGCAGGGGGGTGTCGTGGACTATGTTCAGGGCCGTCTCAAGGTTGGCGCAGAACACGCCGAGGGTGGGTTCGGGGCCGTCTGGGAGCCGCACGGGCATTCGCGCGGGAACCACGAAAACCTCCTGGTGCGGGTGGTGAACGAAGACCGGGTCTCCCGTATCGAGGTGCTCGACGTCGGATCCCGTGTCCAGAACCCGACCCACCGTGGCGTAACCGTACTTGATGGGGAACGCGTAGCTGCCTTCCAGGGTCGGCAGGTCCAGGGGGAGGCCCTCAGGCACCTCGCCGCGGTAGACGAGCAACTCTGTGCCGGCGCTAACGGCCGATGCCGTTGCCTCGACGCGCACCTCGCCCGGTCCGGGTGGCGGCACGGTCTCCTCGCGTAGCTCCGCGGTACGCGGGGCTGCGAACCAGAGGGCTCTGGCCCTCAGGTTCCCTTCGGGGAACGTCTCAGACGGCATCGGGATAGACTACGCGTCCGCTCAGGACGAGGTCGACGCCGTAAGGTTCAACCGAGGCGTCGGCCAGGGTGAGGGAGCGGGACAGGTCCCGTATGCCCAGTTCGCCGACGGCCTGAATGCCGTTGCCGAGAATCTTGGGCGCCAAGCAGACGGCCAGCCGGTCCACGAGCCCGGCTTTCAGGAAGCTCGTGATCAGGGTCGCCCCACCCTCCACCATCACCGACCCCACACCGAGCGCCCCGAGTCGCTGCATCAGGGCCCCGAGGTCGACACGCCCATCGGCATCGGCCGGCAACTCCAGAACGGTGGCCCCGGAGGATAGAGCCCTCTCACGCCGTCTCGCGGGCGCGAGATCCGTAGCCGCCAGCACGGTCCCCCGGGCCGCGTCGTCGGCCAGAACTGCGGCCTGCGGCGGCGTACGCAGGGTACTATCCACGACCACGCGCAGGGGGTCGTCCCCTGGCACGTGGCGTACGGTAAGCCGGGGGTCGTCCTTGCAGACGGTGCCGGCGCCTACGAGGACCGCGTCGTGGCCCGCGCGCATCTCGTGGGCAAAACGCAGGGAGTCGGGGCAGCTGATCCACTTCGATTCCCCCGTCGCGGTCGCCACGCGCCCGTCGAGCGTCTGGGCGTAGGTGACGGTGACGGTAGGCCGCGCCAGGGCCGCCTCGCCCACCGAAGGCTCTTGCTCCTCGCCTATCATGATGACCCGTTCGTCGAGCCCTCGGCGCGGCCTCCGGGAGAGAACGGTGAGGGGATGAGGTGGCCCAGTTTCTCCCTCTTCGTCTGCAGGTAGGAGACGTTGAAGGGGTTTGGTTCGACCCTTACCGGCAGGCGCTCCACGACCTCGACGCCGTGGCGCCTGAGGCCCTCGATCTTGGCCGGGTTGTTCGTGAGCACGGCAGCGCGGCGCACCCCGAGGTCGAGGAGCATCTCGGCGGCGACGCGGTAGTCTCGCGCGTCATCGGGCAACCCGAGGGCCAGGTTAGCCTGCACGGTGTCGAGGCCCTCGTCCTGGAGCGCGTAGGCGGAGATCTTGTTGGCCAGCCCTATACCGCGTCCCTCCTGCCTGAGGTAGAGGAGAACGCCGCGCCCCTGCTCATGCAGCAGCCGCATGCTCTCCTCAAGCTGCTCACCGCAATCGCAGCGCAGGGACCCGAAGGTGTCACCCGTAAGGCATTCGGAATGCAGACGGACGAGCGGGGGTTCCTTCTCGTCAGGTGTGCCCGGCTCGAACCCCGTGAAGAGGGCCACGTGCTCCTTGCGATCCGCGGCCTCGTAGACGAACATCTCGAAGTCACCGTGTTGGGTCGGTATACCGGCCCGTGCAACGCGTCGGATAGAATGCATGGTTCCCGTTTCCCGATCTCTAGGTCATGGCCACCTGGCCCGAGATTCTACTACAGCCTTCCTCAGCACCAACCGCGTCTTCAGCGTTTGGCTACCCCGATCTGGCATACTGTTCTCCATGGATAGAGAGCCTGTGGGCGAAGACCGCATACTGCTCACCGAGATGATCTTTCATGGGCGTCACGGCACCCTCCCGGCCGAGAACGAGCTCGGCCAGCCTTTCGTCGTCAGCGTCGAGCTGTACCTCGATCTGCGGCCAGCGGGATCTTCCGACGACCTGACCAGAACCGTGGACTACAGCACGGTACACCGCCTGGCGCGTGACATCGTCGAGGGACCACCCGTGCAACTCGTCGAGACCCTGGCCGAGAGAATCGCCGCTGGCATCCTCGCGGACCACCCCGCGGTCGAGGCCGTCAGGGTAAAGGTTGCCAAGCCCCACGTCAGGCTCGGCGACACCGTGCTGGCAGGCTCGGCCGTCGAGATCCTGCGCCGCCGCCAGGACGTTGTCTAGGCCCCTGAACTAGATACGAGTCGCGATCCACCCGAGAACTTAGAACCACCTCGGTCGGTCCTGCGTACTAACATGTGAAGTGGAGGCCTCCTGGGCTTCGGGTGGAGAGACAGAAAGGACGGCACCCTTGGTGACGGACAGGCTCGAGAACGTCGCTCCGCCCAACGCTGCAGTTCTCGCCCCGGAAAGTGTTCTGGAGAGCGTCACCCCCCTCCCCACCGCGCCCGGGGCGCCGCGGGTGGCCACCCCTGATGAGGAGCGTCTAGAACGGCTCACGCGGGTATGTGTGGACGACGTGATCACCGCCTTCGGACTTGGTGGGGTGGGCCGTGGACGGGCCGTGCTAGAGCTTCTCTCGCGTGTACCGGTCCGTCGTCTGGCGCGCCAGGTCATGACCTTCGATAGGATCGTCGGGGAGTCTGGCCTGGGAGCGGGCGGCGCGTGGGCGCTGGCGAGGATGTGCCGCGAGGCAAGGGTCGAGGGCCAGTCCAACGTGCCCAACGGAGGCCCGTTGCTGCTCGTCTCCAACCACCCCGGCCTCGCCGACGCGGTAGCCCTCTTCGCAGCGACGCCCCGGGAGGACCTGCGCGTGATCGCCGCCGAGAGGCCCTTCCTCGATGCCCTCCCGAACACCTCGCGCTACCTCCTGACCGTCGCGGAGGACTCCGGAGGGCGTTCCGGCCTCGTGAGGGCCGCGGCCAGGCACCTGCGGGATGGGCGTGCCGTGCTGACCTTCCCGGGGGGTACCATAGAGCCCGACCCCGCGGTCCTGCCCGGCGC
>DASUPX010000069.1:0-20564 GCA_036280905.1 Rubrobacter sp.
CATGGCCCACGCCAGGGCCCTCACGGCGTTCCTGAACCCGACCATAAACGCCTACCGCCGCCTCGTCCCAGACTCGCTGGCACCGACCCACGCCAACTGGGGCTGGGACAACCGCACGGCCTTCGTCCGCATACCGCCCGAGCGCGGCGGCGCCACCAGGGTCGAGGTCCGTGTCGGCGACGGCAGCGCCAACCCGTATCTGGCCGAGGCCGCCACCCTGTTCGCCGGGCTGCACGGCTTGCGCGAGAAGCTGCCGCTCGAGCCGCCCGTGGACGGCGACGCCTACACCCTGGATGAGGAGCACGCCGGCGGTACCCTGCCCGCCTCACTGGAGGAGGCCCTCGACGCCCTTGAGGCAGACGAGTACCTGCGCGAGGCGATGGGCCCGCAGATCGTTGACACGTTCCTGACCGTGAAGCGGTTCGAGGCCGAGCGCCACCGCACGTGGGTCTCGGATTGGGAGATCGACGAATACCTCCATCACCTCTAGGGCGGTCGTTCGAGGAAGGTGAAGCAGAAAGAGGCTACAGGCATCAGGCAACAGGTAGCAGGTGATCTTCCTGAAACCTGAAGCCTGAAACCTCATCGTTAGGAGAAGGAGATGACCGAAACTACAGAGACTGTTCCGCTCGGGGAGATCGACCTCTCCAGCCACGACGCCTTCGTCGAGCGGGTGCCCCACGAGTGGTTCCGCACCCTGCGCCGCGACGCCCCCGTGTACTTCAACCCGGAGCCGGACGGGCCCGGGTTCTACGCCGTCACGCGCTACGGGGATATTCGGGCGGTACACCGCGACTTCATTACCTATTCCTCGGAGGTGGGGGGGACCAGCCTCGAGGATCTGGACCAGGATCAGATCGAGGCCCGCAAGTCGATGATCGACACGGACCCACCGCGCCACACGGAGCTTCGGAAGCTGATCGCACGCCGCTTCACCTCCCGCGCCGTTATGGTCTGGGAAGAGGCCGTGCACACGGTCTGCGACCGGGTCCTCTCCGGGGCGCTTCCCAAGGGCGAGTTCGACTTCGTCGAGGAGATCTCCTCGGAGATACCCATGCAGGTGTTCGCCGAGATCCTGGGCGTGCCGCAGGAGGAAAGGCGCCACATCGTGGAGATGGGCGACCGCATCCTGGGCAACCAGGACCCCGAGTACGCCCAGCCCGTCGACGACGCCCACAGGTTGCTTCCTTTCTCCAGCCCCGTGGCGCAGGAGATGTTCGAGTTCGGGCGCAAGCTGGCCGAGGCGCGACGCAAGAACCCGCGCGACGACATCATCACGCTGCTAGTCAACGCCGACCTGACCCAGCGCGAGTTCGACGTCTACTTCGTGCTGCTGGCCACCGCCGGCAACGAGACGACGCGGCACACCATCACCCACGGGCTGCTGGCGCTCCTGGATTACCCGGACCAGATGGATCGCCTGAGGAACGACCCTTCCCTGTTCAAGCCGGCCGCCGACGAGATGCTGCGCTGGGCCACGGCCGTCCACTACTTCCGGCGCACCACGACCAGAGACACGGTGCTGGCCGACACCGAGATCCCGGCCGGAGCCAAGGTCACGACCTGGCTCGTCTCAGGCAACCGCGACGAGACGGTCTTCGATAACCCCGACGCCTTCGACGTGGGCCGCGAGCCGAACAAGCACATGGCTTTTGGCCCTGGTGGCATCCACCACTGCCTCGGCGCCCACCTGGCGCGGCTGGAGGTCCGAATTGCCTTCGAGGAGATGCTGAAACGCGTCGACGGCATCGAGCTCACGGGCCCTCCCGAACGCCTGAGGTCCAACTTCTTCAACGGCATCAAGCGCATGCCAGTGCGGGTGGTCCGGTGATCTCGCTCCGCCGCATCGCCCACGTGAGCCTGCGCGTCGCAGATCTCGACGATGCAACCAGCCGCTGGTCGAACCAGTTCGGCCTCGTGGAGCGCGAACGTGACGACCGGAAGTCCCGCCTCGCCTGCGACGACGAGCCGTTCTGCCTGGAGCTGGTCGCCGCCGAAGCCCCGGGTATCGGGCACGTGGCCTACGAGCTGAATCGCTCGTGCACGCCAGACGACGCCGGGCGTCATTTCGAGAACCTCGGCGTCGACTACAGCGAGCGTGAGGGCGGTCTGGAGGTGGCCGACCCAGAGGGGAACCGGGTGATCGTCTCTCCCTACAGGGAGCCGGGGTCGCGGTGGACGGCGCACGCCAGGCCTGCCGGGGACCAGCCTGTCGGGCATCCTCGCAAGCTGGGGCACGTCAACTTCCTGACCGGGGACATCTCGAGCGGTGTGGAGTTCTACACGCGGGTGCTCGGCATGCGGGTGACGGACTGGCTCGGCGACGGCGGCGTGTGGTTCCACATAAACGGCGACCACCACGTGATGGCCCTCGTGGACAAGGGCTACAGCCACCTGCACCATCTCGCCTTCGACGTGGTGGACATCGGCCAGATGCGGGTCGCCCTCGACCACCTTGGAAGGCACGGACGCTGGCTAGGCTGGGGCCCTGCGCGCCACGGCATCGGCGGAAACATCGCCTCCTACGTGCGCATCGTGGAGGAGGAGTGCTTCGTGGAGCTGTACTGCGACATGGAGCAGCTAGAGGCCGAGCACGAACCACGCCGCTGGCCCGACAACCGTTACTCTTCCAACACCTGGGGGCCCCTGCCACCCCGTTCCTATTTCCGTTTCGACGCCGCGGCCGTCGCCTCCGAGCGCGAGAGCCTGGAGATGCTCGGAACACCGCTCCCCGAGGAGGTCAGATCATGACGTTGCAAGGATATTCCATACCACGTACGAGCACGGGCAAGGCGAGCCTCGTCCCCCCGCCGCCGTGGCACTACGTCGGGGACTTCCTCGTCGTGGACTACTGGGCCGACCCGGACGCCGTGAGGGCCGTGCTGCCAGAGGGGTTAGATCCCCATCCCGACCCGGGGCGTTGCGCGGCCGTGTGCGCGGACTGGCAGTCGTGCTCCGAGGGCGGGGACGAGCTCGTCGATCCCATCCGGTCCCACTACCGGGAGTTCTTCATCGTGGTCAACGCCCTGCTCGACGGGGAGGAGGTAACCACCTGCCCGTTCATCTGGGTGGACCAGGACTTCGCGCTGGCGCGGGGTTGGATCCAGGGTTTCCCCAAGAAGCTCGGCTCTATCTGGATGACCCGCACCTTCGGCGTCGGGGGCCCGGCTGACCCGGGGCTCCGTCCCGGCGGCCGTCACGGGGCCACATGCTCAGCCCACGGCCGCGCCATTGCGGATATGACGCTCACCATCGAGGGCGAGAGCGAGGAGGGCCCGCGCCACAACGCACCGCCGATCATCAACGTGCGCCATTTCCCGCGCCTGGCCGCCGGACGCCACGACGACCCGCAGGTGCACGAGCTCGTCAGGGCCGTGAGCCGGGACCGTATCGGCTCGAAGGTGGTCGCGGGATCGGCCACGCTCACGCTCCACCCCGCCCCCGGCGAGGAGCACGATACGCTAGTCCCCGTAGAGATAGACCGCGGCTACCGTTTCACGTTCGGCTACACGGTGGACGACCTCCAGACCGTGAAGGAGCTGGTATGACAGCGGCCACGGACCGCGTCAGGGTCGCCGGAGTCGAGGTCTCCCCCGACCACTTTATCGGGGGTGAGCGGGTCGCCAGCGAGCGCCGCTTCACGGACATCTCGCCCATCGACGGCGAGCCTATAGCCGAGGTCTCACGAGCCGGCGAAGCGGAGGTGGATCGGGCGGTCAGCGCCGCCAACGACGCGTTCCCGGGATGGGCGGCGCTCGGACCTGCTGGCCGCGCCCCCTATCTGCGGCGCCTCGCCGACCTCATAGACGAGAACGTGGACGCGCTCGCGGCCGTCGAGAACGCGGATATGGCGATGTTGCTCCGCTCCCTGCGCGCCCGCGTTATCTCGCGCGGGGCCCGCAACTATCGCTCCTATGCTGACCTCGCCGCCTCCTACGAGGAGCGGGACTGGCGCTCGCAGGGAACCTGGAACCGCGTGCAGCGCATGCCGGCCGGCCCCGCGGCGGTGATCACCCCGTGGAACGCCCCCTTCATGCTCTCCACCTGGAAGACGGCCCCGGCGCTCGCCGCGGGCTGCACCGTGGTCCTAAAGCCAGCGGAGTGGTCGCCGCTCTCGTGCTCGCTTCTCGCCGACCTCACCGTCGAGGCTGGTATCCCGGCGGGCGTCTTCAACGTGGTTCAGGGCTTCGGCGAGGACGCTGGCGCCGCCCTCGTCGCCCATCCCCTGCTCAGGCGTATCTCCTTCACCGGCTCGCCGGAGACGGGGCGCCGGATCGGGGTCTCCGCGGCCGGGAACCTGGTTCCCTTCACAGCCGAGCTCGGGGGCAAGGGTCCTCTCATAGTCTTCGAAGACGCCGACCTCGACGCTGCCGCCGCGAAGGCCGCCGGCCAGTACGACGACGGGGGGCAGGTCTGCCTGGCCGGAACCAGGCTCCTGGTCCAGGAGTCGGTTCGCGAGCCGTTCCTCGAACGCTTCCACGCCGCCGTCGACGAGCACGTCCTCGGCGACCCGCGCTCCGACGAGACCACTATTTCGCCCCTGATTCACCCCGACCACCTCGCCCGCGTGGAGGGCTACGTCGAGCGGGCAAGGGAGACCGGGCAGAAGATCGTGCGCGGCGGACACCGCTCGGACGCCGGCCCGCTCCTCTACGAGCCCACCCTGATAGAGCCGACTTCGAACGACGTCGAGGTGGTCCAGAATGAGGTCTTCGGGCCCGTCCTCACCTTCCAGACCTTCCGGGATGAGGCGGAGGCTATAGACCTCGCCAACTCCACACCGTACGGCCTCTCGGGGATCATCTACACCGGGTCCATGGGCCGGGCCGACCGCGTCGGGCGGGGCGTGCGCGCCGGGGTGGTCTGGGTCAACACGTTCCTGATCCGCGACCTTACGGCGCCCTTCGGCGGCGTTGGCATCTCCGGGATCGGGCGCGAGGGCGGCGACTACGCCCTCGACTTCTACTCCGACCTGAAGACGCTCCAGATCCTCGACGGCAGCGTGGGATGAGGGCCGCGACCCTCCACGACGAGGCCATCCTGGAGGCGGTCGCCGCAGAAGCCGGCTGGATGGAGGACCTTCTCGTCCGCCTGGTCGAGGCCCCAACCACCCTCGGCAACGAAGAGCCGGGACAGGAGATCATGGAGCGCGCGTTCGGTGACTGCGGACTCGAACCCCGCAGCGTCTACCTGGACGCCGGTATGTTGCGCGCCTCGGAGGGAGCCTCACCCTTCTCCTGGGACGTGGAGGGCAAACGCAACGTCGTCGCGGGCTGGCCCGCCGGGGAGGGGGGCGGACGCTCGCTCATCCTGAACGGCCACGTCGACGTCGTGCCGCCGGCCGCCGAAGGGTTGTGGACGCGCCCACCGTTCGGGGCGGTGAGGGAGGGTGATTGGCTCTACGGCCGCGGCGCGGGCGATATGAAGGGCGGCCTCGTCGCCATGACCGGCGCGGTGCGGGCGCTCGCTCGTGCCGGATACGCCCCCGCGGCTGACGTGGAGCTGCAATCCGTGGTGGAGGAAGAATGCACGGGCCACGGCGCGCTGCAATGTATCCTGGATGGGTCGCACGCCGACGCTTGCGTCATCACCGAGCCGCATCCCGACCATCTGACCGTATCCCAGGTCGGGGTACTGTGGTTTCACGTTGACCTCGCCGGCGTACCGGCGCACGCGGCCCGGGGCCACCTCGGCTTCAACGCCATCGAGGCCGCGATAGAGGTCCTCGCCGCCCTGAGGCGCCACGAGCGGCGGCTCAACGAAAACCCCCCGCCGCCCTACGACGCGTTCGATCACCCCATCAACCTGAACCCGGGGATTATCTCCGGCGGCGACTGGCCCTCCACAGTCGCGGCGACCTGTACCCTCTCGTGCCGCATCGGTCTGTACCCCGGCCAGGACCCGGAAGAGGCGCGCTCCGGGGTGGAGGCGGCCGTTGAGGAGGCCGTGGCGGCCTCGCCCCGTCTCGCCGAGAACCCGCCGCGGGTGCGCTACGACGGCTTCTCGTGCGAGGGCTCGGTTGTCGGCGAGGAGGAGCCCCTCGTCCAGGCGCTGTCCGGCGCTTACGAGCGGCTGCATGGGGAGCGTCCTCCGGCGCGGGCGACCACGGCCACCACGGACGCGCGCCACTTCGTGCGCAATGGAATACCGGCGGTCTGTTTCGGGCCGCGGGGGGAGAGGATCCACGGCATCGACGAGCGCGTATCGGTGCGCTCGGTCGTCGAGTCCGCGCAGGTGCTCGGGCTCTTTATCAGGGATTGGTGCGGGCTCGTCCCGGGCCGGAAGGAGGAGCGCTGATGTCCGACTCGACCCTCACGCCGCCGGAAGCCACGGAGAGCGCCAAGCTTCACCGGCGCGCCCTCGGGGTGCCCGACCTGGTGTTCTTTATCGTGGCCGCCTCGGCGCCCCTCACGGCGGTGGCCGGCGGCCAGGCCGCGACCTACCTGGTGACGGGCAACAGGGCCGTCGCCTTCATGTTCATTCCCCTGGGGATCGTGCTCTCGCTCTTCACCGTCGGGTACGCGGCGATGAGCCGCTACATCGAGAACGCCGGGGCCTTCTACGCCTACGTCTCCAGGGGCCTTGGCAGGGTCTCCGGCATAGGGGCCGCCTTCGTCGCGCTCATCGCCTACAACAGCATGCAGATAGGTATCTACGGCCTCTTCGGCGTGGCGATGGGTGGGTTCATGTCAGGCTACCTGGGCATCGACCTGCCCTGGTGGTTCTGGTGCCTGGTGGCCGGGCTCATTATCGCGCTTCTGGGGGTGTTGCAGATCGACCTGAACGCCCGGGTGCTGGCCGTGGTGCTCAGCCTGGAGGTCCTGATCGTCGTGCTCTTCGACTTTGCTATCGTGGCGGATCCCGGTCCGCAGGGGCTCACCATGATCGGCTTCAGCCCGACGGTCGCGTTCAGCACCGCCGTCGGGGCCACCCTTACGTTCTGCGTCGCCTCTTTCGTGGGCTTCGAGTCGGCTGCCATCTACAGCGAGGAGTGTCGGGACCCAAGGCGCACGGTGGCCCGCGCCACGTACGTGGCCGTGGCCCTGATCGCCATCTTCTACGCCCTATCTTCCTGGCTGCTCGGCGTCGCGGCCGGACCGAACACCATGGTCGACCCGGGGGCGATGGTCAAGGCAGGCTTCGAGACGGGCGGCGCCCCAGACCCGACGACCGTGCTGTTCATCACGGGGGCCGAGCGGCTTGGTGAGGCCTGGGGCACGGCCGCGGCGCTCCTGTTCGCCACGAGCCTCTTCGCCGCCCTCCTCTCCTTCCACAACGCCGTGGCCCGCTACGCCTTCGCCCTCGGCCGCGAGGGCGTGCTCCCCTCTTACTTCGGCCGCGTCAACCGGCGCACCGGCTCGCCCTGGGCCGCCTCGATAACACAGTCCGTGCTCGCGCTTGGCGTCGTCCTCATCTTCGCCGCGGCAGCCGCCAACCCGGTGCTAACGCTCTTCACGTGGCTGACGAACCTTGGCGCCCTTGGCGTGTTGCTCCTCATGGCTGCCACGTCCTTCGCCGTCGTCGGGTACTTCCGGCGGCAGCCGCAGGATGCGGTCGGTAGCTGGGCGGCCATCTGGGCGCCCGCGACAGCCGGCGTGTTGCTGCTCGTGTTGCTCGTGCTCGGCGTCGCCAACTTCAACGTCCTGATCACCGGCCTGACCGACGCGCCCGTAAGCACCATGACGATCGTGTTGCCCCTCATCCTCTTCGGTGGCGGCATCGTTGGCCTGATCGTTGGCGCCTACCTGAGGCGCAGCCGTCCCGAGGTCTACGAGCGCATCGGCGGCGGCGCGGACGCCGAGGAGTAGGGGAACGTGGGCCGGCAGAGGGACAGGCCCGGCATGGGGGCCGTGCCGCAGCACGAGCAGGCCGACCTGCCCGCGCTCGCCGACCGCGAGGGCATCCTGGCCGACCTGGAGCGCGTGATCTGCGAGGCGTGGGAATCTTTCGACACGCCGCGGCCCGCCGAGCCGCAGTTGGACGAGATGCTGATCGGACGCCTCGAGGCGCCGCTGCCGCAGAAGGCGGGCGACCCTGACGCGATCCTGGCCGAGGCCGCCCGCATCCTCGACGCGAGCATCTCGCCCTCGCGGCCCCTCTACCTGGCATACATTGGCTCGACGGGCCTGGAGATAGGGGTGCTCGCCTCAGCCTTGCTGGCCACCTACGACGCGAACCTGGCCGTCGCCGCCGGCGGGGCCGACCTGGTCGAGGAGCAGACCCTCCGCTGGGTCGCGGACTTTGTCGGTTTCCCCTACGCCGAGGGCGCTTTCACCAGCGGCGGCATGACCTCGAACCTGACCGCCCTGCTCGCGGCGCGTGAACGCGCCCTGCCCGGGAGCCGCACCGAAGGCCTCGGCGCCCGCCGGGCCGCCGTCTACTGCTCCGAAGAGTCCCACCACTCGGTGGTCCGCGCCGTCGAGGTCTGCGGCCTCGGGAGCAACGCCGTCAGGCCCATCCCCACCGACGGCCGGCACCGCATGCGTCCCGAGGCGCTGGAAGCCGCGCTCCTCAGAGACGTGGCCGCCGGCACGGTACCGGTGACCGTGGTGGCTACGGCGGGCACCACCCTCACTGGGGCCGTGGACCCGCTCGACGAGATAGCCGACGTCTGCGAACGCCACGACGTCTGGCTGCACGTCGACGGCGCGTATGGGCTCCCGGGGGCGGCGGCGCCGTCCACGGCCCCGCTGTTCGCCGGCCTGGAACGCGCCGACTCGGCGACCATCGACGCCCACAAATGGCTCGGCGTGCAGAAGAGCTGCAGCGCCGTGATGCTCCGCGAGGCCGGCAGGCTACGGGCCGCCTTCGGCCACGAGGAGCGCTACATGCTCCACGAAGGCGACATAGCCAACCCCGTCGACCACACTCTCGAGTACTCGCGCCCGTTCCGCTCGTTGCGGCTGTGGATGGCCTTCCGCGTCTACGGCGCCAGGCAGTACAGGGCCTGGATCGAGGCCACCCTCGCCAACACTCGCCTCCTCGCCACGGCCCTGCGCGACGCGCCCGAGTTCGAGCTCCTCCACGACCCCATGCTCTCCACCATCTGCTTCCGCCACACACCACCGGGGATGGATGATCTGGACGGGCATAACATACGCCTCGCCCGCCACATGCAACGCGACGGCCGCGTCTTCCTGGCCCCGGCCTCCGTCGACGGGCAAGCCTGCCTGCGCGTCTGCTTCGTCAACTTCAGAACCACACCAGAAGACGTTTCCTTCGTGCTCGAGGTCACCCGGGAGCTCGGGAACCGCCTGGCCGGATCAGGCTAGCGGCCCCGCGGCACCTCATGCCGCGCCAAAAGGTGTCGGAGGACGGCGCTTCGGGTATTCTGCCTGACAGGCGACCGAAGGGAGCGTGCCGGCGGGCGAAGGCGGCGTGGGTAGACTCGGAGGATGGGACGCGCTACCGTCCTGTATCTGCTGACGGCTGATAGCTGACTGCTATTAGCTGACAGCTAGCAACGACCAGAGGGAGGAGCAATATGGATATCGGAATCTACGGCATGGGCCGGATGGGCTTCAACATGGCGCGCAGGTTGGTCGATAAAGGCGACCACCGGGTGATCGCGGGCAACCGTTCGTCTGGCAAGGTGGATGATGCCGTCGAGCAGGGGGCCGAGGGGGCCTACAGCGTGCAGGAGTTCGTGGAGATGCAGCAGGAGTCCCCGCGGGTGCTCCTGACCATGTTGCCCGCCGGGGACGTTACGGACGAGATGATCCATCAGTTCATGGACCTCGCGGACGAGGGCGACATCATCATAGACGGGGCCAACTCCTACTTCCGGGATTCCGTGGCGCGGGCCAGGGAGGTCAGGAACGCCGGCTTCAAGTGGCTCGACGCCGGCGTCTCGGGGGGCGTCTGGGGCTACGACATAGGCTACTGCACCATGATAGGCGGCGATGCCGACGCCTTCGAGCACGTCGAGCCGGCCTTCGAGACCCTCGCCCCCCCGAACGGCTACGCCTTCCTCGGCGACGCCGGCGCCGGACACTTCGCCAAGATGGTCCACAACGGCGTCGAGTACGGGATGCTCCAGGCCTACGCCGAGGGGTTCGAGATCCTCGAGAAGTCCCGCTACGACTACGACCTGAGGGCCCTCTCCAGCCTGTGGAACCAGGGAAGCGTCGTCCGTAGCTGGCTCCTGGAGCTGGCCGAGAGCGCCTTCGAGAAGGACGCCAACCTCGACAGCGTCAGGGGCTACGTCGACGACTCGGGCGAGGGACGCTGGACGGTCCTCGAAGCCATCCACGAGTCCGTCCCGGCCAACGCCATAGCCGGCTCCCTCTTCGCCCGCTTCCAGTCCCGCCAGGAAGACTCCTACGCCATGAAGGTAATAGCCGCCCTCCGCGGCGAGTTCGGTGGGCACGCCATCAAAGAGGCCGCAACGGAAGAGGAGAAGTGAGGTCATCAGCCTTCAGCTATCAGCATTTTTACCAGGTGCCGATAATCGTGCATGAAGGATTTTCACGAGCTTAAGGTCTGGGAGAAGGGACACGAGTTGACCCTGGCTGCCTACAAGGCCACGGCGAGGTTTCCAGTCGAGGAGCGTTACGGGCTGACGAGCCAGATAAGACGCGCGTCTGCGTCCGTGCCTGCCAACATCGCGGAGGGTTGCGGCAGGGGCGGCGATACGGAGCTGGCGCGCTTCTTGCAGATCGCGGCGGGATCGGCGGGCGAGCTCGAGTACCATCTGCTGTTGGCGAATCAACTAGACATGTTGAACTCTCCGGAGCAAAACATCTCACAGGGCAAGTGACGGAGGTCAAGCGAATGCTCACATCGTTCATCAAGAAGCTGAAGGCTGATAGCTGATGGCTGACAGCTTGCAGGCCGAAAGCTTGCAATACGCCCTCCGCGACGAACAGCGGCTTCCCCGGGTGCCGGAGCCTGGGGTTATGGTGATCTTCGGCGCGTCTGGTGACCTTACCGCCCGGAAGCTTGTTCCCGCGCTCTATGATCTGGCGGCGCAGCGGAGGCTGCCGCTGGAGTTCGCGGTCGTGGGAATCTCGCGGACCGAGATGAGCCACGAGGAGTTCCGCGAGAAGCTACGCAAGATGCTAGAGGAGCAACGCTCGGGTGAGGTCTCCGACGACGTCTGGGAGTCCTTCTCGAACGGCATCTTCTACATGGCGGGCGACTCGAACAAGCAGGAGACCTACGACGAGCTCAAGGAACTTCTGGAGAAGCTCGACAGCGAGAGGGGAACGCAGGGAAACAGGGCCTTCTACCTCTCTTCTTCGCCCTCGCTCTTCCCCGCCATCGTGCAGCACCTCGGGGATGCCGGCATGAACAGGGAAGAAGACGGCGCCTGGTCCCGGCTCGTCGTGGAGAAACCTTTCGGGCGGAACCTGGAGAGCGCCGAGGAGTTGAACGCTGAGCTCCAGCGGTACTTCGACGAGACCCAGATCTACCGCATCGACCACTACCTGGGCAAGGAGACCGTCCAGAATATTCTGGCGCTGAGGTTCTCGAACGGGATCTTCGAGCCGATCTGGAACCAGCACTACGTGGACCACGTCCAGATCACGGTCGCAGAGGATATCGGGGTCGGCACGCGCGGGGCCTTCTACGAGGAGGCCGGCGCCCTCCGCGACATCGTCCAGAACCACGTGATGCAGGTGCTCTGCCTTACGGCGATGGAGCCCCCGGTCGCCTTCGATGCCGAGTCGGTGCGCGAGGAGAAGGTGAAGGTCCTGAAGGCCGTCCGCCCCATCCCCGGGGACGACGTGGACGCATATGCGGTACGCGGACAGTACGAGCAGGGCTGGGTGTTCGGCGAGGAAGTCTCCGGCTACCGGGAAGAGGAGAACGTGGACCCCGAGTCCGTAACCGAGACCTTCGTGGCGCTCAAGGTCTTCGTGGACAATTGGCGGTGGGCCGGCGTGCCCTTCTACATCAGGGCTGGCAAGCGCATGCCCAAGAAGGCGACGGAGGTCGCGATACAGTTCCACTCCTCGCCCCACACCCCGTTCGCCCGCGACGATACCGAGGGCCTCGAGCCGAACGTGCTGGTGGTTCGCGTGCAACCCGAGGAGGGGCTATCCCTCAAGATAGGGGCCAAGGTTCCAGGATCCGGGTTCGAGGTGAGCTCGGTAAACATGGACCTGCTCTACGGGACGGCCTTCCTGGAGGAGGCCCCCGACGCCTACCAGCGGCTGCTGCTCGACCTGATGCTCGGCGACCCCACGTTGTTTATCCGGGCTGATGAGGCCGAGGGCGCCTGGAGGATACTCGACCCCGTCATGCACCACTGGGCGGAAGAGAAAAGCGTGCACTTCTACGCGGCGGGAACCTGGGGACCACCCGAGGCCGACGAGCTTCTGGGGCAGGACGGCAGGGAATGGAGAAGGCCGTGATCGGGGAGGCCCGCAAGGTCCCCGGCGGCGGGCGGATGAGCGTGGGGCAGATAGAGCACGAGCTTGGCAAGCTCCGCACCAACGACGACGGCTCACTCGCCCTCCGCTCAAGCGTGCTCAACCTCATCGTGGTGACGGACGAGGATTCGGCCGAGGAGATCACGACCTCCGTCTCCAGGCTTGCGGGCCGTTACCCGGCGCGGGCCGTGGTGTTCATCGCCGACCCCGAGGATGAACCAAACGTTGACGTTGGCCTCTCGGCCTTCTGCCACGTCAGGGGAGGCGGTGGCGCGCAGGTGTGCGCCGAGCAGATCACCATCCATGCCGAGGGTCCACCCGCTGAGCACCTGGAGAGCTTCGCCGGCCCGCTCCTGATCCCCG
This sequence comes from Rubrobacter sp., assembly GCA_036280905.1. Taxonomy (GTDB): domain Bacteria; phylum Actinomycetota; class Rubrobacteria; order Rubrobacterales; family Rubrobacteraceae; genus Rubrobacter_D. The sequence goes on from DASUPX010000069.1 coordinate 12,741, forward strand.
ACCTCCCCGTCTTCCTCTGGTATCCCGGAGCGTTCTCATCCCGCGCGACTGGGTTCTCCGCCATGGCGCAACTGGCCGACCGGGTGATCCTTGACTCGGCCGGGGGACCAACTGAAGACCACGGGGCCTGCCTGCGTGAGATCTCCAACCTCCTCGAAGATCCGGCGACGCCCGCCATCGGGGACCTGCAGTGGGTGGGGCTCTCACCCTGGCGTTCGCTGCTCGCCGATACCTTCGGCGTCCGCGAGCGGGCGGGCGAGCTGGAGAAGATCGAACGCGCCGAGGTGCTCTACGCGCCTGGCGGAGAGAACAGGGCCCTCCTGCTCGTCGGCTGGCTCGCCTCCACCCTGGGATGGACGCCGGAGAGCACGACCAGAGACGGCGGGGACCAGACAGTAGAGTTCTCCGGTCCCTCCGGCAGGATCACCGTAGAGCTCTCCCCCGATTCACCGGATGCGAGGCTGAGGCGCATCCGGCTCTACTCAAAAGAGTACAGCTTCCAGGTCTCACGCCACCGCGCCAACTCGGACGTGAGGACCACCGTGATGCGTGGCGAGGACCTGCTCGCCGAACGGACCGTCCACATCGGCTCCTTCGACCTGGGGGTGCTGGTCGGTGAGGAGATGGGCTACCGGGGACACGATGAGGCCTACGAGGCCGCCCTGCGCACGGCCGTGGAGGTGCTCGACCTGTGAACGTCGACGTCTACGACAACCCGGAGGAGCTGGCACGGGCCGCCGCCCGCGAGTTCGCCGCCAGGGCCGCTGAGGCCATCGAAGAGCGAGGACGTTTCGCGGTGGTCCTCGCCGGGGGCTCGACCCCGAAAGCGACGTACGAGATCCTGGCCAGCGACTACGCGGAGGCCATAGCCTGGGAAGAGGTCCACGTCTTCTTCGGCGACGAACGGTGCGTGCCTCCCGATAGCGACGACTCGAACTACAAGATGGCCAGGGAGTCCCTGCTCGACCACGTCCAGATCGGGAGCGTCCACAGGATGCGGGGCGAGCTCCCGCCGGACGAGGCGGCGGAGGCCTACGAGCGGGACCTACACGACTTCTTCGGGCCCGTCGACCTACCGGGGTTCGACCTGATCCTGCTCGGCACAGGCGACGATGGCCACACCGCAAGCCTCTTCCCCGAGACCTCCGCCCTCGAAGTGCACGACCGCTGGACCGTAGCAAACCCGGTACTCAAGCTCGAAACCACCCGCATCACCCTTACCGTCCCCGCCATAAACGCCGCAAGGGCCGTATATTTCCTGGTGGCCGGCGAAGGCAAGGCAGCACCGGTGGCCGAGATCCTCGAAGGAGATCCCGACCCACGCCAGTACCCCGCCAGCCTTGTCCAACCCGAGAACGGACCAACCTGGATGCTAGACCGGGCCGCCGCATCAAGGTTGACGTAACGGTCGACAAACCCCCGTAAGGGCGGGTTTCGGACCCGCCCCTACGCATCGTCACCATCCCCATAAACCTGTAGGGGCGGTTCGCAAACCGCCCGACGACGTACCGCCTAGAACACCCGCTTCAAAACGCCGATGGCACCCTGTTTCCACGGGACCCGGTGGGAGACGCCCGAGGCGTTCTCGAACTCTTTCAGGTTATCCAGGTACCAGCGGAAGTTCCGGATCAGGGCCTCCTTGTTCGAGAACTTGGGCGCGTAGTCGATCTGCCGCTGGGCCTTCTCGATGGAGACGAAGGAGTCCTTGGAGGCCGTCTCGTACACCCACTTGTACAGGGGCGAGACCCCGAGCCGGTCCAGGATGCGTAAGCCCCAGATGGCCGGCGTCGCGGGGAAGCCAACCACCTTCTTGCCGTGGCCGGCGTAGTCCAGGACTGCCTGGTAGTCCTCCTTCATCGTGGTGAACTCGGCGGCGCCTATGTTGAAGGTGTCGTTGACCTGCTCTTCGCGCATGGTGAGCGTCAGGGCGATAGCGTCGCATAGGTCCTCGACGTCGAGTAGCTGGTAGCGGTTATTGCCGGACCCGATCATCGGAAAGTTGTGCCCCGTGTACGCCCAGTCGTAGAGCAACGCGAACACGCCGAGCCGCTCCGGCCCTATAAACGACTTGGGACGGATGATCGGAACGGTAAGTCCCCTGGCCCGGTATTCCAGGCAGATCATCTCGGCCTGTATCTTGGCCTGCCCGTAGGGCCCGACGCCCTCCAGCTTGTCCGTCTCGTACAACGGATGGTGGTCGGGGATGCCGTACACCGCCGTCGAGGAGACGTGTACGAAGCGCCCGACGTTGTGGCGCAGGGAGGCGTCGAGCATGTTGCGCGTCCCCTCCACATCCGTGGTGTAGATGTCTTCCGGGGAGTACAGTGGCAAAGCCGCCGCAGTGTGAACCACGAAGTCCACGCCCTCTACCGCCCTGTCGACAACCGCCCTGTTCCTTATGTCACCCCTGATGACCTCGACCCGGTCTCGCTCGGGATAGTCGAAGTCCTCCACGTCCAACGAGGCAACGGCATACCCCCTGCTCAGGAGGTGCCTCGCGAGGTTTATCCCCAAAAACCCCGCCCCGCCCGTTATGAGAACCTTCTGCTGGTCCATGATGGTAATGCTCCTTGTGCGTATATATATGTCCGGCGCACGGTGGCCCGCGCAAACGGCGAATTTTAGCATCCATCGTCGGGGGCATGACGGCGCGGCCTGGTCCAACAACACCCCGGCCGCGTATGGAAAGGAGCTATCAGCTGTCAGCTCCTGGGGTTTCGGTCGGGCGCCGAAAAGGCTGTATAACTTTGGGTACGGTACAGAGCTGGGGGGGGGTAGAAGGCTTATCGGTACGAGGAGAGAGCTACGCAGGTTGGTGGGAGGAGCGTTCGCGCTTCTCGTTCTGGTTGCGCTGGCGGCGACGGTTGCGATCGGCTGCGGCGCTGGGGGGTCTTCTTCGTCACAGCCCGCGGAGCGGCATGGGTCGAAGAAGGCGGGTTCTACGGAGCAGAGGGCCGAGGATCAGACTTCTTCCGGGGAGCGGCTCGGGCATCCTGCCCTGGGTTCGGCTGACGCGGCGGTGGTCATGACGGAGTTTTCGGACTATCAGTGACCGTACTGCGGCCAGTTCGCCCGTGAGGTGGAACCGAAGCTCTACGAAAAGTACATCGAGAACGGAACGCTGAGGATCGAATGGCGGGACTTTCCCTATCTCGGCAAGGAGTCGGTCGACGCCGCCGTCGCCGCCAGGGCCGCCCAGGCCCAGGGTAGATTCTGGGAATACCACGACCTGCTATACGCGAACCAGTCATCGGGCTACAGCGAGGAGAACCTGCGCGCGCTCGCCGAAGAAGCGGACCTCGACATGGGGCGCTTCGAGCGAGACTACGAGAACGGTAGCCTCGCCGAGCTGGTGCAGAAAGATTTCGAGCAGGGCCAGAGGATTGGCGTGAACGGTACGCCGACGTTCATAATAAACGACCGGGTGCTGGTGGGGTTGCAGCCCGTCGGGGTCTTCGAGAAGGCCATCGAGGATGCCAGGCGGGAGGCGGAGGGTGGTTGAGGTCTCCCTCCTGGCATCTTTTCTCGGGGGCCTTCTCTCCCTGCTGAGCCCGTGCAGCGCGCTGCTCCTGCCCGCCTTCTTCGCCTACGCCTTTCAGTCTCGCAGCCAACTCGTGGGGAGGACGGCCGTCTTCTACCTCGGGCTCTGCGCCACCCTCGTCCCGCTCGGTATGGGGATATCCGCCGTCAGCGCGCTCGTCTACGGGCACAGGAGCACGCTCATTGCCGTCTCCGGCGCGGTCATAATCCTCCTCGGCATCGTCCAGATCGCGGGAGGCGGGTTCGCGTTCGGGCCGATCGAACGCCTGCGCGGCAGGATCCAGGGCGACTCCGTAGTTACGACCTTCCTCCTCGGATCTGTCTACGGCTTCGCCGGTTTCTGCTCGGGACCAATCCTGGGCGCCGTCCTGACCGTCGCCGCCTCCTCGGGATCCACCCTGCAGGGAGCCGGCCTCCTCGCCACCTACGCCGCGGGCATGGCCGCCCCCCTGTTCCTGATGGCCCTGCTCTGGGACCGCCTCGACCTCGGCCACCGTCGCTGGCTCCGCGGCCGCGAACTCTCCCTCGGGCCTTTCCGATTCCACACCACGAACCTCATCTCCGGCCTTATGTTCGTCGCCATGGGCTTCCTGTTCATCGCCTTCGAAGGAACCTCGGGCCTCGAAAGCCTCTACGCCGCCGGCGGCGCCACGGACCTCGCCCTCTCGGCCCAGCGCTGGGCCGAAGCCTTCTCCCAGAAGCGATCGCTCCCGACCGTGCTGGTGATCCCCGGCCTCCTGCTAGCCGGGTACCTCCTCTACAGGTACTCGCGACGCCGGAAAAAGCCATCAGCCAAGCTGAAAGCTGACCGCTGAAAGCTAACAAGCTAACAAGCTGACAGCTCCCTTCCGCTGTAGACTCTGTCTATGGAGCTTCTCCTACCCGACCGCTTCCCCGATGCCAGGACGGGCTACGGCTACGTGCGGACTATCTTCGACCAGGTCGCTTCGGGGATGCGGCCTGCGACGGTTTCGATCACGCCTTCCACCCGCCATATAGGGGTGACGCGCCGGGATACGTTCCGCCCCGGGTTCTCCGACGCCGTCGGGGCCGCGGGCGAGATGGGCTACCCCGTGCTGGTCCGCTCCTCGGGTGGCGGCGCGACCGCCGCTGACCTGGGCACGTTCGGCTTCTCGATCATCCGCCCCGTAGACGAGAGGGAATCCGGGCGCGGCATAAGGGACCGCTACGACGAGGCGGCGGGCTTCGTGCTAGGCGCCTTCTCACGGCTGGGGGTGAAGGCCGAGGTGGGGGAGGTTCGCGACGAGTTCTGCCCGGGAGACCACAGCATAAGGGTCGGGGACGGGGAGGCCGGCATGAAAGTCGTCGGCATCGCGCAGAGGATCACCCGCCGCGCCACGAGCGTCGGGGGCATCGTGCTCGTGGAGGGAGAACACGAGTTGGCCCGCGTCCTGAAAGGCGTCTACGGCGCCATGCGCCTGCCCTTCAGGCCGGGTAGCGTCGGCAGCCTCCGCCGCGCCGGCTACGAGGGAGGCACCCTACGGGCCATCGGGGCCTTCGCCGCCGAAGCCGAGCACATCTACAGTGCCGCACGCACCCCCGTCGACGAGATGACGCTGGCATCCGCCGGCACCGAGGGAGAGCAGTACCTGATCGGGCCATGAACCAGACTTCCGGGGCCGCAGCCGGGCCTCGCGAGGCAACGAGCAATACTCCCGAAGCCGAAACCCGTAGCCTTCCCGACGAGTTGCGCATGTCTTCCGGAGCCGTCACACTTGTCTCCGTTGTATGAGTTGGCGTGGCCGGGTAGCCCCGCTCTTTACTGGAGGTCGCGCTTATGAGGCGCATGATGTTGTTTATGATAGTGGCCCTGGTGGCAGCGGCGATGATCGGGGCTAGCGCGCTTCCTACCTTCGCCAGGCAGGCCAAGACGAAGGGGGAAGGACGGGGGAATGGTGCAACCGCATGTCTCGTACCCGGTGTGTACGAAACGGTCCAGAAGGCCGTAGACGACCCGCGTTGCCAGACCATACAGCTTGTGGGGAACTCCATCGAGGCCGTAACCATAGACCGGAACGTAACGATCACGGGGCAGAACGAGGATCTTCCACCCATCGTCGGCGGCTCGTTCGGCAAGCCGGTCTTCACCATCCTTCCTGGTAATACCGTCAACTTCGAGGACTTCCACATCGATGGTGGCGGCGGGGCCACCGTCGAACGGGGCGGGGCAATCTACAACCAGGGCACGCTCGTCCTCACGACCATGATCGTTCGAAACAGCACCGCCACCGACGGCGGGGGCATCTATAACGCTGGCACCATGACGATCAACGGGGGAATAGTCTTCCGCAACACCGCCACCGACAAGGGAGGCGGCATCTTCAACGCGGGTACCCTGACGCTGGGCCAAGGGATCTCCGTAAACTCGAACGTGGCCACCACAGACGGTGGCGGCGTCTACAACCAGGGCACCCTCTACGTGTGTAGCGCGACCGTCACGGAAAACGAGGCTCCTCCTGGCACCGAGAACGATCTCTCCGGCACACCGGCCCAGCAGTGCCCCACGGGCCCACCAGGGGGACCACAGAAGGGAGAGAACGGCGTCCTGCTCGCCCACAGGGGCAAGGAGCTGTGCCTGCCCCAGGCAGCGCTGAAAGCCCACCTCGAACACGGCGACGAAGTGCTGAACGAAAAAGGCTGCCCGGATCCCACCATCAAGAAGGGAGCGCACCAGGGCAGACCTCGCCATGAATCCGCCGGCGTATAGCCGGATCCGGGGCGGCAGAAGGACGCCGTCGCGGTGCGCCGCGTAGGCTTTCGGGGTGCGTATCGTCTTCCAGCTTGGGTAGGCCGCCGACCGCAATCGACCGAGACCTGGTGGAAGACGCCCAGGTCCCTCGCCTTGGTCCGGCGCTTCTTCCAGCTTGGAATGATATAGAGGAGGCCGAGAAGCGGTGGAGCTCCTCCGCTTGGCATAATGCGGCCTGTCGGCAATGGAACGATGGGGGTTGCATCTGATGCAGGAACCGCCGCGCTCGTACGTACTCTGCGGAACGCCGCGGACGGGGAGCACCCTGCTGTGCGGCCTGCTCTCTTCGACCGGCGTGCTTGGCCGGCCCGAGTCGTACTTCCGCGAGCCAGATGAGGTCGCGTGGGCGGAGAGCTTCGGCCTCGCCACCGGGGGCGGGCGCGTCCGGTACTACCGCGCCTTCGTGAACGCGGCCCGAAGCGCCGGCACGTCGGAGAACGGCGTGTTCGGCGCCCGGATCATGTGGGGGTCGCTCGGGCGCATGATGGAAGGTCTGGGTCGGGTGCCGGGGAGGCCTGACCTACCGGTCCTCGAGGAAGCGCTCGGTCCCCTGACCTTCGTCCACCTGCGACGCGAAGACATCGCGTCGCAGGCCGTCTCGTGGTGCCGAGCCGAGCAGACCGGGTACTGGCAGCAAGACGATGTCGCCGCTCGGGAGCCACACCAGGACATCGCACAAGCGAGGCTATTGGAGGAGGCGATTCGGGAGCACAATGCCGCCTGGCGGGCATGGTTCGACGCCCAGGGCGTCGAGCCGCACACGGTCACCTACGAGCAACTCGTCGGTGATCGCAGGCGTGTGGTCCAGGGCATCGCCGCAAGGCTGGCAGTCGAGCTACCCGGCGACTGGCGGCCCCGGTCGCCGCACCGCAAGCAGGCCGACGGGCTGAACCGAGCCTGGGCCGACGCCCTGCGCGCGTCGATGGATCGCTGATTTACGATACCACCGCCAGATACCTTGCGACTTGAGGGGCAGGGGCGCTTCGCGAAGCGCCCACCTGTCACCAACAGGCTATAGGCATCAGGTCTTCGATGCAATCCCGACTCGTCGGGATTGCATCGCTCTATAGAACCAGGAAATCAGCGCCGAGCCACCCCCCCCGTCATTCCCGCGAAAGCGGGAATCCACGAACGTCGGAAGTAACGGGCTCCGTGCGTTTCGGCGTTCCCGTGACCCGGAGAAGGCATCAGGTATATTTTCCTGAAACCTGAAACCTGATGCCTCCCTAGTACGAGTTTCGCACGAAGACGCTCCTCACCACCTCTTTCATGTTCTCCACGTACCGGTCGACGGTCCAGCCCCGCTCGAGCGTGAGGTTCTCCCAGTTGCCGATGGACAGCAGGCTCCAGAGCATCTCCGCTGCCTCGTCCAACGTCCACCCCCGAGCCAGCATCCCCTCGCGCTCTAGCCGCTCCACGATGTCCCTGCAGGCCTCTTGCACCACGCCCATCCGGTCGTCCCAGGCTGCGGCCACGGCCCCGTCGGTCTCTCGGGCGGCGAGCATTGCCCTGGC
>DASUPX010000070.1:0-2497 GCA_036280905.1 Rubrobacter sp.
GATGGAGGGCAAGACGCCAGTTATAGGGTTGGACGTGTGGGAGCACGCCTACTACCTGAAGTACCAGAACAGGCGTCCTGAGTACATACAGGCGTGGTGGGATGTGCTGAACTGGGACGAGGCCGAGAGGCGCTTCCAGGCGGCGAAGTAGGCTACAGGATAAAGGTTTCAGGCAATGGTCTGGAGGGGCCGCGTGGTATCCACGCGGCCCCTCCGATCGAGAGCGAATAGATGCGCGGTGGCGGGACGAGGAGTCCGTTTGTTCCTCACAGATATTCTGGCGCAAGAAGCTGATGGCTGAAAGCTGATACCTGACAGCTCCTTACGCGCATGCGACGACGGATTTGCCTGGTCTCCAGCCTGGGGGGTTGGTACACAGCCAGTTGGCAGCCTCGTGGCTGGAGCGTTCATCCCCGGCCTTCATCTGCATGCGCCAGGTGAAGATGCGGCGGTTCTCGCAGTTTATGGCGCCCTGGCCCGAGGCTATGCGCTCCGGCCCGCCGAAGCTTGGGTCGAGGTCGGATGCGGATCTGTTCATAGCGTAGACGAAACCGACGTTGTCGTCCCTGCCGAGTAGGCCCGTCTGCGTGAGGCTCACCTTGAGCAGCCGCATGCGCTCTCCCTTCTTGTGCCTCCTGGCGAAGTAGCGGAGCAGCTCTCTCTGGTCGTAGGTAACGAAGCCGCTGACTATCTTGCCGCCGGGCTCGATGTTGCTAACGGTGTACCAGGACCAGGGATCGTAGGTTCCGTTGGAGAAGTCGGGGGGGCTCGGTCCTTCCGAGAGGAAGAATGTCCTGGACAGGGCTGCCTGATCCCCGCTATTGAACGCGTTTACGAACGACATCAAAAGACCGGCCACTTGCCCCGGATGGCAGCCGTCTGGAAGAGAAGCGTCATCGCTGGTCACGATCACCCGCTCCGGCTGCCGGTAAGAGACGATCTCAGGAGCCTTTCCCCCAGAACGCGCCTTTCCCTTCTCTTCCTCCCCGCAACCGCCCAACAGCGCGAGAACAAGGACAAAGGAGACCGCCGCTATCCTGGAGAGCCTTGAAATAGCCCAACCTTCCGCCAACCCAAGCTATCCGCCTTACCATTCTACCCCCGCAGCACGGACCACGCCCCACAGGAAAAACCCTGACAAGCAAGGGCGTAAGCCCGAGCGTGCTGACAAGCGGAGGTCCGGAGGGCCGTAGCGTGCCCTCAGAGCGAGAGTAGGCCGTGGCGTGCGCCCTGGCTTACGGCTTCGGCGCGGTTGCTTACACCGAGCTTGGAGTAGAGCGAGGAGATGTGGAACTTGACCGTATGCTCGCTGATGTGTAGCTCGCGTGCGATCATCTTGTTCGAGAGGCCGCCTCCGAGCAGGCCGAGAACCTGGCTCTCCCGGGCGGTTAGCGGGTCGGATAGCTCTTCGACGGGCGCAGCGGGTTCGTCGAGGAGCCGTTCGGCCAGCGTTTTCGGGAGCACGGTGAGCCCCTGTGCTACGGCGGCGACGGCCGCCCCCAGCTCCTCCGACGGCGCGTCCGGCGGCACCACCCCCCAGCCCCTTACGGACAGGGAGCGCAACCTGGACGTCACATCCTCGTCGTCGGAAAGCAAGAGTAGCGACTGCGTCCCCTCCTCCGTGACGGAGAGCGGGGTCTCCTCGAGCCAACCATCATCGGCGACGATCACTACGTCTGCTTCGGAGACCTCGCGCCCGGTCCCCGACGCGGCACCCTCGCCGACCACTACCAGGTCCGCACTTTCTACAGCCGCGAGCATCGAACGCAGTCCCGCACGCAAGGTTGGCGTCGGGGCCACAACGAACACCCGCGCCGGGGTCATGCGGCGCGTCCCGATTCCACCAGGGAGACGTTCATGACCTCGATTCTACCGCCGCGTAGGATCCTCGATTCGACGGCATCTCCGGCCCTTGCCAGCGCCTCCAGCAGCGTCTCCGCCCCATCGAGCGGTTCACCCTCGATGGAGAGAAGCACGTCGCCGACCAGCAGACCAGCACGGTCGGCGGCGCCCCCGTCCTCGACGGCGGCGATCACAAGCCCGGTGAGTCCAGCTTCCCCACGCAGCGACGGTGGTACCTCGACGGGTAGCACCCTGATCCCGAGCCTCGGGCGGCGTCTTGATGCGGCCCAGGTCCCGGCCGCGTTGGTCGGAATTGAGAGGGCGGTGCGGCCGAAGACCATCGCGTTGATGGCGACGACCTCCCCGCGGGCATTGAGCAGGGGGCCACCCGAGTTTCCCGGCGCTAGCGTAACGTCCGAGCGCACGTAGCGTACTGAGGAAGCGCGGCCCCTTCCGCGAAGCTCGCCAACCCCACCGACGATGCCCGCGCTCACGGCCCCGACGCTGCCCCAGGGATGGCCTATAGCGTAGACCAGTTCCCCCACGCGCAGTGCGTCTGAGTCCCCGGGCGAGGCCGCGGGCAATTCCGTGGCCCCGCCGGAGAGCCGGAGCAGCGCGAGATCCAGGCTCCCGCTGCTCTTCACCACCTCCGCAT
>DASUPX010000071.1:0-8174 GCA_036280905.1 Rubrobacter sp.
ACCCGCTGGCAACTACACCGTCCAGACCAGACTAACCATAGACCTTGGCGTGGGCTCGATCCGCAATTACCAGCAGGGCGGGCTTATAGCCTACGTGGGTGACAACCGGTGGGTGCGGCTCTCGCACGTTGCCATCTGGAACACGCGCCAGACCGAGTTCGGCAAGGAGATGCCCTACGCCGGCGAAACCTCCTTCGGCGGCATGCTCGTCGGCCCACCCGCGGCGACGACCTGGCTCAGGCTCTCGCACAGCCTCGACCCGGAGAACGGCGAGCACGAGTTCAGGGCTGCTACCAGGACCGCGGGGAAACCCTGGATCTGGGGCGGAACGTGGACCCTGCCGGCGGGCACTGAGCCTCGCATAGGTCTGATCTCGCTCGGCAAGCAAGACCCGAACGATACCTCCGCGACGGCAAGGTTCGACTACTTCCGCGTCTACCGTCCGTGATGGATCTTCTCTGAGAGATACCTTACGGCCCGAAACACGCCCACCGCGCGTTTCGGGCCGCCACCGAAAGGACATAGGAGCGTTGAAGAAGGAGACGGAGCAGAAGGAAGACGGCCGCTACATCGTCTTCTACACCTTCGAGGACGAAGAGGAGGACGAGGATTGAACCAGCTCCGCTGGGATCCCACGTTGCGGGAGTGGGTCGCCTACGCCACCCACCGGCAGGACCGCACGTTCTTGCCGCCGGCCGAATACTGTCCCCTGTGCCCGACCAGGCCCGATGGGTTTCCAACGGAGGTCGAGCGGGAGCACTACGAGATAGCCGTCTTCGAGAACAAGTTCCCCTCGTTCGCCCCTGACGCCGGTCCGCCAGACGAGCCGGGCAGCGCGCTTACGCCAACGGCCCCAGGACGCGGCATCTGCGAGGTCGTACTCTACTCCGACGACCACGACTCGACGCTCGCCAGCATGGGCGAGCGCCGTATCGCGAACCTGATCGAGGTGTGGGCCGACCGCTACGGGGAGCTAGGTGCGCGTGAGGACGTGGCCTACGTTTTCATCTTCGAGAACAAGGGCGAGGCCATCGGGGTGACGCTTGACCACCCGCACGGCCAGATCTATGGCTTCCCGTTCATACCCCCGCGCCCCGCCGAGGAATTGCGGGCGGCCAGGGATTACGGAGAACACAACGCCACCGCGTGCCTTCACTGCGACGTGCTGGCTCAGGAGCAAGAAGACGGGCGTAGGGTGGTCGTGGAGGGCGAGCACTTCACGGCCTTCGTTCCGTTCTACGCCCACTTCCCGTTCGAGGTGCACGTGTACGCCAGGCGCTGTGCGCCGTCCATCGCCGAACTCGACGCGGACGAGCGCCGCGACCTCGCCTCCGTCCTGAAGCGCCTGCTCACCGGCTATGATGCCCTGTTTGGCTTCTCGCTGCCCTACATGATGGTGATGCACCAGGCCCCGACGGACGGCGGCGACTACGATGGTGTGGCCCACTTCCACATCGAGTTCTACCCGCCGAACCGCACCGGGGACAAGCTCAAGTACCTTGCAGGGAGCGAGACCGGGGCCGGCGCCTTTATCATGGATGTGCTCCCCGAGAACAGCGCGGAGACCCTGCGCGGAAAGATAGAAGAGGGCCGATGAGGGTCCTGGTAACCGGCGGAGCGGGGTACATCGGGAGCGTCGTGGCCTCCCAGCTTGCGGCTGCCGGCCACGAGACCGTGGTGCTGGACGATCTCTCCCGGGGCCACGCCGGGGCCGTACCAGAAGAGGCGACGCTGGTCAGGGGAGACTTGCTGGACGCCGGCCTCGTAAGCGAGACGCTCGCCGGGGGCTTCGACGGCGTGCTCCACTTCGCGGCGCTCTCGCTCGTGGGCGAGTCCGTTCGTGAGCCGGAACTCTACTACCGCAACAACGTCTGCGGCACGCTCAACCTTCTGGAGGCCATGCGCGAATCCGGGACGAGGAAGCTTGTGTTCTCATCCACGGCCGCCGTGTACGGCGAACCCGAGAGCGTCCCTATAATGGAGTCGGACCCGGCCCTGCCAACCAACCCCTACGGAAGCTCCAAGCTGGCGGTTGATCGCCTCATAGGGGCCGTGGCCGGCGCCCACGGGCTGGCCGCGACCAGCCTGCGCTACTTCAACGTGGCGGGGGCGAGTGGACGCTACGGGGAGGACCATCACCCCGAGACGCACCTGATCCCCCTGGTCCTCCGGGCCGCCGCCGGAGGCACTTCCGTAAAGGTGTTCGGCACCGACTACCCAACCCGAGACGGCACGGCCGTGCGCGACTACATCCACGTCGAGGACCTCGGCCGTGCCCACCTGCTTGCGTTGGAGGCGGCCGAGCCGGGGGAACACCGCGTCTACAACCTGGGCAACGGGTCCGGTTTCTCGGTCAGGGAGGTCGTTGAGGCGGCCCGCCGCGTTACGGGCAGAGATATAGACGCCGTCGAGGCCCCGCGGCGGGAGGGAGACCCCCCGGCACTCGTGGCCGCAAGCGACAGGATCCGGTCCGACCTCGGCTGGGAGCCCGAGAAGCCGGGCCTGGATGACATGATCTCCGACGCCTGGGCCTGGATGCAAGACCACCCACGAGGCTACGACGAGTAGGAGATCCCAACTTGCGAGAGACGGAGCAGAGAGCAGCCAGGGCGTACGAGGAGAAGTTCGGCGAAGCCCCAGAGCTGGTGACCAGCGCGCCAGGCCGCGTGAACCTGATCGGTGAGCACACCGACTACAACGGAGGCTTCGTGCTCCCCTGCGCCATCGACCGCCGCGTTGCCGTGGCCATGGGGGCTGGAGGAGGAGGCCTCTACTCCGCGGATTTCGACGAGATGCGCGAGCCGGGGCAGAGGGACGGCTCCTGGGCGGATTATCCGCGTGGCGTGGCCTGGGCGATGGGAGAGGATGGCCGCCAGATTCGCCCCTTTCAGGCCGCCTTCGCGGGCGACGTGCCACTCGGCTCGGGGCTGTCATCCTCGGCGGCCATAGAAGCTGCCACGGCGCTCGCCATCGACTCGTTCCTCGGGCTGGGTATCGGCCGCAAAGACCAGGCCGTTCTCTGTCAGCGGGCCGAGAACGATTTTCTGGGCGTCGCCAGCGGGATAATGGATCAGTACGCCTCCCTGCTCTGCGAGGCCGGGGCGGCCCTTCTGGTGGACTGCCGCTCCCTCGAAGCAACGAGCGTCCCCCTCGACCTCCCGGCCAACGGCCTCGCTCTCCTCGTCTGCGACACCCGCGTCGAGCGTGGCCTCGCCGACACCGGCTACAACGACCGCAGGTCTACTTGCGAGAGCGCGGCAGCTACGCTAGGCATCGAGCACCTGCGTGATGCCACCGAAGACGACCTGGACCGCCTCTCTGGGGAACAGCTCCAGCGCGCGCGCCACGTGGTCTCGGAGAACGCCCGCGTTCTCGAGGCCGTCGAGGCGCTGAACCACGGCGACTTCGACCTTTTCGGCACGCTGATGTACGCCTCGCACGCCTCCCTTCGCGAAGACTACGAGGTCTCCACCCCTGAGCTCGACACCTTCGTGGAAAAGGCCAGGGATCACGGCGCCCTTGGCGCCCGCCTGACCGGCGCCGGTTTCGGCGGATGCGCCATCGCCCTGATCCCCGAATCCAGGGCCGATAGGGTCAAGCGGGCCTGCAAACAGGATTTCGAAGCGGCCGACTTCGAGGAGCCGGCTTTCTACGAGTTCGTTCCCGCCGCCGGTGCGGAGCTCGCGCGCTCTTCAGGCTCATAAGCTCTGCTGTTTAGGGTCTGAACTCGCCGGGTATCCCGGTCTAGTAAGCAGACGGAAAGGACCTTGTTCGTGGCTAACGAATTGCAAGGCAAGAAAATTGCGATCCTGCTGGCGCCGGTAGGATCGGAGCAGGTAGAGTTTACAGAGCCGAAGAAGGCCGTCGAGGCCGAGGGCGCTACGGTCGATGTGGTCGGTATCGAGGCCGGTGACGCCCAGACCATGAACGGTGATGTAGATCCCGGGGAGACTTTCACGGTCGAGAAGACCTTTTCCGAGGTCTCCGCGGACGAATACGACGGCCTGATCGTACCGGGCGGCACCGTCGGCGCGGACACGCTGCGTGCCGACGAAGACGCCGTAAACTTCGTCCACTCTTTCTTCGAGCAGGCCAAGCCCGTTGGTGTCATCTGCCACGGCCCCTGGATCCTCGTGGAGGCGGACGTAGTGCGCGACAGGACCCTCACGTCCTACGCGAGCCTACAGACCGATATCCGCAACGCCGGCGGTAACTGGGTGGATGAGGAGGTCGTGACGGACCAGGGCCTCGTCACCAGCCGTAACCCCGGTGACCTCGAAGCGTTCTGTGCCAAGATCGTCGAAGAGTTCGCCGAGGGCAAGCACGAGGACCAGGCGAGAAGCGCCTGAGTCTCGACCGAGGTCACACCGCACTGCCGGGCCCCGTCCGAGACGGGGCCCGGCTTTTCGTTTGCGGCGGATCGGGTCGCTGCCTGCGGTTTTGCCCGTCTGTCAGGGGGGTAAAGAAGAAGTTCGTCAGTCATAATCAACGCGGGAGGACAGATGCCGCAGCGGATCGACGCAAGCATAGATGTAGTTGCCCCGGTGGAGAAGGTCTACGAGTACTGGAGCACGCTTGAGAACCTCCCCCAGTTCATGAAGAACATCGAGGAGGTACGCCAGACGGGACCGGACACCACCCACTGGGTCGTCAAGGGTCCCCTGGGCTACAGGGTCGAGTTCGACGCCAGGACCACGCAGAACGAGCCGAACGAGGCGCTCGGCTGGAACTCACAGAACGGTGACGTGCAGACCTCGGGGCAGGTACGCTTCACCGAGCTCTCGCCGGATAGCACCCGCGTGGAGGTTCAGATGAACTACTGGGACACGCCGGGTGGCGCGGTCGGAGAGGCGGCCTCAAGGATCACTTCAGGCCCCAAGGCGATACTGGAACAGGACCTGCGCAACTTCAAGGATATCATGGAGGGCTCGGCGACCCCCGAGGAGGTCCAGCAACGCCCCGCAGCCGCCGACGTCCACAGCGGCGCTATCTCGTTCCTGACCTCCAGCACCGGGCTGCTGGTCATCGGCGGTGGCCTCGTGCTGTGGCTGCTCCTGCGCAGGCGCAGCTCCCGCAAGAAGTCGCGGATAATCTTCGAGTTCTAGAGAATAGGCATCAGGCTTCAGTAGGTAGATAACGTAGCCTGTAGCGAAAAGAACATCACGACTGTCCTCGTGCCGAGAGGCCGGAGCCTATATAGGCTCCGGCCTCTCGCTTGCAACGAGAAGGAAGGTCCCAGTTCGGGACCCTCCGAAGCGAGCTCTGCAGTATCTATCCTCTTGTCCGTAAAGGACGCAGCCAGACCCACCCCTCAGGAGGGAGCCGGCGGGGAGATCCACCCCATGATCGGGCGGGGCGGCGTGACAATGGTGAATGCTTCGCCCGGGACGAGCCTCAGGCCAATTCTTCGGCGAACCGTTCCGAGTACAGACGCATGGCGTGCCTCACGGCGTCCTTGGCCTCGTCCGGGTCCGCGAACTTGCCCACGTCCACCTCTTTGCCCTCGAGCACCTTGTAATCCTGGAAGAAGCGCCGGAGCTCGGCCAGCCGGTGCTCGGGCAGCTCGCTGTGGTGTTCGTAGACCCGGTATTCAGGGTCTTCGAGGTGGACGCAGATGATCTTCTCGTCGTTCTCACCGTCGTCGACCATGGGCATCATTCCTATCGGCCGCACCCGCAGAAGGCTCAGGGGCTGGACCGGCTCCTGCATCATCACCAGCACGTCGAGGGGGTCATCGTCGTCGCCCAGGGTCCTCGGGATAAAGCCGTAGTTGGCGGGGTAGATCACGGACGAGTACAGGATACGGTCGACCTTCAGGAGCCCCGTCTCCTTGTCCAGCTCGTACTTCACCTTGGAGCCCTTTGGGATCTCGATCAGGGCCGTGAACTCTTCTGGGACGCGGTCGCCGATCGGTACGTCATGCCAGGGATGGGTCACCGTGAGGGCTCCTTTCAGGGATACGGCAGCGCCGGCGATTATACAGGAGGGCGGCCGGGTCCCGGCCGGGTCCGTTACTCGCGGAAGTCTTTCAGGATGGCTTCGTTGGCGTCCTTTTCGGGCACGAGCACCTCTGTCCCGTCGTCCAGAGTGTCCGGATAGCCCTGCAACTCCGAGCTTGACATGTCCCCGTCCCTGCCGTGCACTATGAGGGCCCTGGCCAGCGGTATCGCCTGCCAGATACCGAGGTCCGTTTCGACGTTCTCGTTGGTGGTCTTGATGATGGTCGGCATCTTGGTCACGGTGTTCCACCGGAAAGCCTGCCTGCGAAGCGCGCCGAGCAACTTCTGCTGGTGGTCTATCCGGTCCAGGTCGGCCCTTGGCGTGCCCCTGTAGCGGGCATAGAAGAGGGCCTTGCGCCCGCCGAGGCGCTGAACGCCCTCGCCCATGTGCCACTTCGCGGGGAACACGTTGTGTCCCACGTTGACCTTCACCCCGCCTATGGCGTTTATAACCTCCTGGAAGCCCTTGAAGTCCACGATCACGTAGTTGTCCACGGTGATGCCCGTGAGCCCCTCCATCACGCTCCTCGCCTGATCAACGCCACCGTAGGCGTAGGCGGCGTTGATCTTGTTCTTCTCGCCCGGTCCTATGTCGACGTAGAGGTCGCGTGGCACGGACAGCAACTTGACCTCCCCCGTGGCCGGCGTGACGCGAACGAGCATCATGGTGTCCGAGCGTGAGGAGCCCGATCCCTCCGGACCCGTGCTCTCGTCTACGCCGAGCACGAGCACGTCGAGGGGCTCGCTGGAGTCGCTCTTGGGAAGGTCTGACTCGTCCTGTCCTGTCGCCTGATCCGCTTCCGATGCAGGCTCGTCCGCCTTCTGGGCGGCAAACTGGTCTCCCTGTGCGGGCCTCTGATCTCGTGAAGCGAGTGGGGCCTGGGACCTTACCTTCACCGTTGCCCTGGTGTTACCGGGCGACAACGGACCTGGCAGCTTCGACACATTCGACGTGGTCTGGAAGGAGGCCTGCTCCACGTCGGGAGCCTTCTTCTCTGCCGTCCCGCCGTCGCCCTTCTGGGCCACGGGGTCACCGTTCAAGAGGGAGGCGGCCTGCGTTCCGAAGGTGAAGAACAGAACGCCCAGGACCACCACCGCCAGAAGCCTCCGCCGTCGGTACTGCGCGCGCTTGATGATGTAGCGCTGTTTAGCCCGCGATGGCTTCTTCCTGGTTTTCCTGGTCTGCAAGGCCCCCTACTGTTCCCCGCCCGTGGCACGCTCGTGGCAAGCAAGCGTCGCCGTTTTGAAGTCCACTACCGTTAACGGATTGTAAACATACTTTGCCTACGCGTCCACACCCGCGCAACCCGATACAGGCACCAGAACTAAGGAATCCGCGATGACCGACGAATATTCCAACGTAGGGACGTTACTGAAGAGAGGAGAAGCATAGATGGGACCGCGGGTGAAATCATTCATCATGGTGCTGGTGGCGCTGCTGGCGGCGCAGTTGACGGCCGGCGAAGGGACGGCGAAAGAGAAGGATCCCTCCTCACGGCTTCTTCGGGCAGCCGAGGAGCTGCAGATGCCTGGCTCCGAGGCTGACAGCTCCTGGTGGTTCGTCTCCTATACCGGAGAAGATGAGCTGCCCACCGCCGAGCGGATGGCATCCCTGGACGGCTGCGCCGACTCTCCCGAGGGTGTCATGAGGCGGCTGGACTTCGACGCCACGTTCGACTCCCTGTCCAGCGTGCAGCCCTGGATGGACGGTGGCCAGAAGAAGAGTGCCCACGGCTTCGCCAGGCTGCGCAACCTCTTCCACCGCCTGTACGGAGACGATCTCGCGGTCTACCGTTGCGACACCAACCAGTACGGAGAAGTAAGAATCTACTTCCTCGGCCTCGACGATCAGGGCCTCGCCGGCCTGAAGACCATAAACATCGAGACGTAGCACGCTCCGGCTTCGCGCCGGCTCCGGCTTCGCCGTCGCGCACGCCGCTTCCCGGCTTGTCAGCACGCTCGGGCTAGCGCCCTCGCTTGTCAGCAACGCTTCGGCTTCGCCTCGCTTTCAGCTGGTCGTCTCTCTCCGTAACGGTGGCTTCGACTACCCACCTTTCTCGAGCATCGAACCTCTAGAGTGGCAGGAGCAGGCCGCAGCGTGATCGGCTGAAAGCGACCGAAGGGAGCGTGTTGACAAGGCGCCGCAGGCGCCTTGCGCGTAGGCCGAAGGCCGTA
>DASUPX010000072.1:0-5859 GCA_036280905.1 Rubrobacter sp.
GCGGTCAGGAACACCCTGGGCGTGAGCAACGAGCCCGAGCAGCGGTGACTGTACTCACCTTCATCGTCGTAGAACGTCACCAGCCCGACGTACGGGTGCTCGAAATCCTTGACGTAGTTGCCCGTTATCGCCCAGGCAGGCACCGCGGTTGCCAACACGCCCAGCACGACGGCCAGAAGCACGACGAGTTTCCGCATGCATTTCCTCCTCTGGCATTATTTCGGCCCGCAGCGGATGCGGCGGGCGCACAATCCTAGCATGCGAACTGCTGGGTGGGCAAGACTTCCTACCGCGCCAGCCATCCTCCGTCCACGGGAAGAACCGTGCCGTGTACGTAGGCGGAGGCGTCCGAGGCGAGGTAGACCACGGCGCCCTTGAGGTCCTCGGGCTCGCCGAACCGGCCCGCGGGCAGGCGTGCCAGCAGGGCCTCTGACCTCTCCACGTCCTCGCGCAGCGCGCCGGTCAGCTCGGTGGCGAAGTAGCTGGGGGCGATGGCGTTCACGTTGATGCCGGAAGCCGCCCACTCGTTGGCCAGGGCGCGGGTCAGGTTGGCGATGCCCGCTTTGGAGGCCGAGTAGGAGGGAACGACGATCCCGCCTTCGTAGGACAGGACCGAGGCGGTGTTGATAATCTTGCCCCCACGGTCTTCCTCGACAAAGTGCCTGGCGGCGGCCTGAGACAGATAGAAGGCGGCGCTGAGGTTGACCTTTATGACGCTCTCCCAGTCGTCCTCGCCGAACTCGATGGCAGGGGCCCGCCGGATGATGCCGGCGTTGTTAACGAGTATGTCGAGACGCCCGAGCGAGCCCACGCACTCCGCTACGATGTCGGCGGCGAGTCCTGCGTCTATCTCCAGAAGGTCCACGTTCATGGCGTGAAAACGGCGGCCTTCGTTCCGCACAAGGTCCCCGGTCTCGTCTACCGACGCGATATCCAGGCCGGCCACGTCGGCGCCGGCTTCGGCGAGGCCCACAGCGATTCCCTGACCCAGGCCGCGTGCTGCCCCGGTTACGAGGGCGACCTTGCCGTCGAGCTTGAAGTCGTCGAGGATGCCCATTAGTAGCGGAGATCCCGGGGCTCGATGTTCTGCTCCTCGCAGAAGCGGAGGTAGCGGTCCATCTTGGAGAACACGTCGTCCTGGTAGATCAGGTCGTCGTTATCGTCGATGTACTGGACGGTGCCTTCGAGGATGAAGAGCGTCTGCATCTCCTCGACGCCCTCGTCCACGACGAGCGTGTGGATGTCGCCCGGCGGTTCGTAGATGAGCGTGCCTGGCCTGGCGACCCAGTCTCGCTCCAGGTAGTGCCAGGAGCCCTTCAGGCAGAATCCCATGACCTGGCCGCCGGTGTGGCGGTGACGGTTGACCTTGCCCGAGCCCCCGATCTTGAGGATGTTGATCCAACGCCCCGTCGCGAGGTCGAACCTCAAGGGTTTGAACCAGACCCTGTCCCCCTGCGGCACCCAGGGCAACTCGTCGCTCTGTATGGCCTGATCCGGCAGCCCGAGGTCGGAGATCAAACGCTCCGTCTGCTCCTGCGTCACGGTCTTCTCCTTTCAGCCGACTTTCGGTTCGAGGTACAGGACGGCGTCTTCGGGGCCGCCTATCTTCTGAATCTCCGGTATGAGGCCGCGGTCCAAAGTGGTAACGTCGGGCCAGTTGACCTCGACGAGGTTGCCTGCGGGATCCCGCAGGTACATCTGCACGGCACCACCGGGCAACTCTCTTACGGAGGAGTGGCGCCCCCCGTCCCTGACGCCGAGCTCCCCGGCCTTCCTGAACGCGGCCTCGAAGTCGTCGACGTCGAGGGCGAAATGGTGCCGCTCCGGCGCGGGGTCCTCATCCAGAAAGAGGTGGAGTTGCAGATCCCCGACGCGCAGCCAGCGGACCGGCCCGGAGAAGTCGGGCGAGGGGACCTCCTCCATCCCGAAGAAGTCCGTGTAGAAGCGGACCGACTCTTCCAGGTCGGTGGCGCTGACGCTGACGTGGGTGAACCCTCTGGCCCTCATACCACCTACATCGGCATTATGGAGACGGTCTTCCAGGCGGAGTAGAAGTCGAGGGCTGCGGGGCCCTGTTCCCTGCCGCCGACGCCGGACTCCTTGTTGCCGCCGAAGGGCACCTGGAACTCCAGGCCGGCCGTCGGAAGGTTGACGTTGACGAGGCCCGTCTCCGAGCGCTGCGTGAACTCGTGGGCGTAGCGCAATGACCTCGTGGCTATGCCGGCGGTCAGGCCGAAGCGGGTGTCGTTGGCGAGCTCGACGGCATCATCGAAGTCCCTTGCCCTGATGACGGCGAGGACGGGGCCGAAGATCTCCTCCTGCGCCGTCTCGCTGCTGTTGTCCACGTCGGCGACGATGGCCGGGGCGATATAGTAGCCCTCGTCCTCGGAACCGGTGGCGCCACCTTCGAGCACGACGCGCCCCTCGCCCTTCGCCGTCTCGAGCGCCGCGAGTATGCTGTCGTACTGGGCCTTGTTGACGACGGGGCCCACATCCGTGTCTTCCTCGAGCGGGTCCCCGACCTTCATGGCCTCGGCCGCGCTCTTGAGCTCCTCGAGGAAAGCGTCGTAGACCTCTTCGACCACGATGGCGCGGCTTGAGGCCGTGCACTTCTCGCCGGCGAAGCCGAAGGCACCGAAGGAGACCTTGGCGGCTGCGTCGGAGAGGTCTGCGTCTTCCATGACCACGAAGGGGTTCTTGCCGCCCATCTCGAGCTGGACCTTCTTGCCCACGGCCCTGCCCTGGATGCCAAGGCCGACGCCCGTCGAGCCGGTGAACGAGAGGCCCTTGACCCGCGGGTCGGTGACCAGGACGTCCCCGACGGTCCCTCCCGGTCCCGTCACCATGTTCAGGACCCCCTCGGGAAGGCCCGCCTCGGTCAGGATGCGCACGAGGGCGGCGGCGTTGAGGGAGGCATTGCCAGCCGGCTTTATCACGATGGTGTTGCCGCAGATCAGGGCCGGGGCCATCTTCCAGGCGGGGATGGCGAGCGGGAAGTTCCACGGCGTTATGAGGCCGACGACCCCGAGCGGCTCACGCATGGAGGCGTGGGTGACGCCGGGCCTGGCCGAGGGCGGGTTGATGCCCTCCAGGCGCCAGCCCTCGGAGCCGTAGTAGCGGAAGATGCTTGCGGCGCGTCCCACCTCCATGCGGGCTTCCTTCATCGGCTTGCCAGCCTCGAGCGCCATCAGCCGCGCCAGCTCGTCCTCGCGCGACTCCAGGATGTTTGCGGCCTCCATCAACACGGCGCCGCGGGCCGCCGGCAGCGTCTCCTTCCAGTCGGGAAGGGCCTCGGAGGCGGCCTCTATGGCCCTCTCGGTCTCCGCCCTATCAGACCTCGGGGTGGTCCCGAGAACCTCCGACGGTTGGGATGGGTTCACTATGTCCGAGGTCTCACCGGAGTCAGCGGGGACCCACTCGCCACCGATGAAGTTCTGGGATTCTATCTGCGATTCGATCAAGAGTTTCCTCCTAGCAAGACGCCTAGACTTTCTCTCTACCCGATCCCCGCCTATTCTATAGGCCTACCTTATGGGCCTACCTCGTTCTGGAGGGAGAGTTCCCCGACCGAGATGCTCACCGCGTCCCCGGCCCCCAACGAGAAATCGTCCTCCGGGACTATGCCCGTCCCCGTCATCAGGAAGGCCCCGGACGGGAAGGCGAGCTCCCTACCGAGATACTCCGCGAGTTCCTCCGGGGACCGCTTCATCTGCGAGGTATCGACCTCGCCGCGGAAGACGCTCTCCCCACCGCGCCGTATCTCCAACTCTATGCGAAGCTCCAGCATCGCCTCGGGGCCACAGAGAACGATGCCGGGCCCGAGCGAGCACGAACCATCATAGACCTTGGCCTGCGGGAGATAGAGTGGGTTCTCCCCCTCGATGTCCCGCGAGGAGACGTCGTTGCCGGCGGTATAGCCGACCACCTCCATCCCGCTGTTGACGACCACGACGAGCTCGGGTTCGGGCACGTTCCAGTGGCTGTCCTCGCGCACGCGTACCGGATGGCCGTGCCCCACGACCCGCCAGCCGGGGGCCTTGAAGAACAACTCCGGCCTCTCGGCGACGTAGACCCTCTCGTAAGCGTCGGCGTCCTCGGACTCCATCTCCCGCGCGTCCCTGCTCTGCAGGTACGTCACCCCGCTCGCCCAGACCTCTTGCTCGGCCTCCACGGGGGGCAGGAGGGGATCATCCGCCGCCGCTTCTGGGGCTTGTTCCTCCAGAAAACTCCGGACTTCCGTTGCCTTCATGGCGAGTAGCCGCCGCAGCGTAAACTCCGGTGGCAGGTAGCGTCCGTCTAGCGCCCAGCGCGGGCCCCCGGCCGCCTCATGGCGGGAGAGATACATGGTTTTCGAGCCTCCTTCCTCGACTGGTACAAACTACCACGATCGGGACTCCGCCGCGCGGCTCAGGAAAGGGAGAGGACCTCCCTGGCCGTCTCGAGAAAGGCCCGTAGTGCGGGCGACGCCCAGCGCGCTCCGTTCCACGCCATGAGGGTGCCGACCAGGATGGGTTCCTTCCATCCCAGCTCCGAGAGGTCGCCGGCCGAGAGCTCTGCTCCCACCGCCACGGTGGGTAGGACGGTTACCCCCATGCCGGCGCTTACGCAGCGCTTTATGGCCTCTATGCTCTGAAACTCGAGCATCTCCCTGGGCACCACCCCTCCCTCAGCGAACTGCCTCTCGAACTGGCCGCGGTAGGCGCAACCGGACTGCGGCGCCTCCGGCAAGAGCACGGTCTCCCCGCCCAGATCTGGGGGTGCAACGAGGTCTGAGGTCGCCAGCGCGTGGTCCGGCGGCGCCACCACGCTTACTCGTTCCTCCCGCAGCAACTCCACCGAGAGACCCTCGATGCCCACAGACGGCACGTCAAGGACGAAGGCGACGTCGACCCGACCCTCCTCCAGCGCCCGGCGCGTCGAACCCACGAGCCTGCCGACGACGGTCGGATGGAGCGAGACCCTCACCCGGGGATGTGCCTCGTGGAACGCGGTCAGCAGCCCGGGGAGCCGATAGGTGAGGAGCGTCTCCGGCGCGCTTACTCGGAGAGAACCAGAGATCTCACCCCTCCCCACCCCCGCGTCGGCGACCGCCTCCCCGGCCTCCCGCGCCAGACCCAGCAACCGCTCTGCGTAGTCGAGCATCACCGCCCCCGCCTCCGTGAGCGCGATCCTCCGCCCCAACCTGTCGAAGAGCGGTACCCCAAGCTCCCGCTCCAGGGCGGCCACCTGCGTGCTTACGCTCGACTGCACGTAGCCCAGCTCCGCCGCAGCCCGAGAGAAGGAAAGCTCCCGCGCTACCGCCCTGAAGGTCTCGACCTGCCGTAACTCCACCGTTCTCCTCCTGATATCTGTTCTAAAGATAGATCAAATCTAAAAACTTCGTTGGAAACGATAATAGCACGCGCTTAGGATCTGCTTGCGGTGAGACGAAGGGTGAGCGGAGGGAGCAGGTTCGATGCAGAAGGACATCAGGGTGGAGGGAGGGGGTGCGCCGGGGTCCAGGATGCCGGCCATGGCTTTGCTTTTCGGGGGGGCGCTTGGGATCTCGGCCGCCTTCGGGATGCTGTTGTTGCTGCCCCTGTACGTACAGGAGCTCGGGGGGAACGAGGGAGATTTCGGGGTCATCATGGCCTCCGCGACCTTCACGGCGGCGCTGGCTATCGGGCTTGTGATCCGCTACCCAGAGGCGTTGCGGCCGAACGTGTTGCTGGCGCTCGCCATCCTGGCGTACGGGTTGGGAGCGGCGGGGGCGGCGCTGGTCAGAGACGGCTGGCTGCCGCTGGTGGGGGTAGGGCTTGTGCTCGGGACGGCCTGGGCGGTGGTCTACGCCGCGTCGCCGATGGTGATGAGCGGGATGGT
>DASUPX010000073.1:0-2352 GCA_036280905.1 Rubrobacter sp.
CCCTTCGCAAGCTCCATCGCAGAAGCCGACGCCGAGCTGTGCCCGCTACTGACCCCCGAGGTGTTGCGAGACATAGTGGGCATGATCCCCACGGAGTGGCTCGCAGATGAGCCTGGTTTCGCCGACGCCGAGGAGGTGCGCGCCTCCTACGTGGAATACCTGAGCACCCGCCTTCGGGAACCCAGGGACTGGGTTCTGGCGCTGGAGGAGGCCGCGAGATGAGCCTCTTCGAGTACGCGCTTCTGCGCGTCGTGCCGCGCGTCGATCGCGGGGAGCGCATAAACGCCGGGGTCGTGCTCTACTGCCAGGACGCGAGGTTCCTCGACGCGCGCGTTCACCTCGACACCGAACGCTTACGGGCGCTCGACCCCAACCTGGACCCTGAGGTCATCCGGGCACATCTGGAGGTCGCGAGGATCGTTTGCGAGGGTGGGCCAGGGGCCGGCGCCGTCGGCTTGCTGCCGCCGGTCCAGCGGTTCGGATGGCTCGTCGCACCCCGCAGCACAGTAGTACAGCCCTCACGGGTACACACGGGCTTCACCGAGGATCCAGGCGAGGCCATAGAGCACCTGCTGCGAACCATGGTCCACGCGCCCGCAGAGAACTAGCGACCTCGGATCCACCCACGCCCCGGACGTCCGGGGCGTATGCCGTTGCTCTCCATGTGATCCGGTGGTAGCGTGGGCTGAGACCATGACAAACACGTTCATACCGGGACACGGCAAGAGAACCACCCTGCGCGACGTCGCCCGCGAGGCGGGGGTCTCGATCAAGACCGTCTCCCGGGTGGTGAACAGGGAACCCCTCGTCAACGAGGCGACGGCGGCAAGGGTGGCCGCCGTGGTGGAGAAGCTCGGCTACCGGCCGAACGAGCTGGCACGCTCCCTGAAAGGACAACGTTCACGCACGATAGGCCTGGTGATAGACGACGTCTCGAACCCTTTCATGGCCATCTGCGCCCAGGCCATCGAGGCAGTGGCCCGCGAGCACGGCTATGCCCTGATCCTCTGCGACTCACACGCGGACCTGAGGGAGGAGAGCACCTATATCGGGCTCCTCATGCAACGGCGGGTCGACGGGCTCCTGATAGTGCCGGCCAGGGGGCACGACAGCCACCTAAAGGTTGAGCAGGAAGCCGGGCTCCCCGTCGTCGCCTTCGACCGGCCCGCAGAGGGCCTGAGCGCCGACACGGTGCTCGTGGAGAACCGCCAGGGCACGCGGGAGGCGACGGAACACCTGATCGAGCACGGCCACGAGCGCATAGCCTTCGTCGGGGACGTCCGCCACTTCTATACCGCCCGCAAACGCCTCGAAGGCTACAAGGAGGCGCTGGAAGCCGCGCGCCTTCGCCCCCTCCACGCCCTCGACGTCCACACCATCGGGCAGGGCGAAGCGGCGGTGAAAGGCTTCCTGGACGCACCAGACCCGCCAACGGCCCTGTTCGCCGCCAACATCCTGACCACCCTGGGCGCGCTCAGGGCCATCGAAGACCTGGGGCTGAGCATCCCCGAGGACATCGCCGTGATCGGCTTCGACGACTTCGAACTCGCCCACGTCCTGAGGCCCCGATTTACCCTGGTCAGGCAGCCGGCCGCAGAGCTGGGCCGCCGCTCCGCCCAACTGCTATTCGATCGCCTCGATAGCAAGGACGACCCGGGGCCCAGACGCATCGTCCTGCCCACAGAGCTGGTCGTGCGAGAGTCCTGCGGCTGTCCCCCACCGCCTACCCCCGACCCGTCCGAGTAAACGCCCCGACCCGATACGCCCAGCACGCGCCAGACGTCTTGACAACGTTATCAGCAGCCGTTAGATTTCCCGACAACGTGCTGACAACCTTGTCAGCAAGATGATCACAGAGGGGGTTTCGTGGGGCACTCTTGGGCCTTGCGTTGCCGGGATCAGGAGAGGAGCAGGGGTGGATGAGAACGTGCAAGGGGCGGAGGGTGGGGCGCGGGTAACCGGCCTTCTGGTAGCGACGGCTGTGGTATCGGCGATCGCCGGTTTCCTCTACGGTTACGACACCGGGATCATCTCTGGGGCGCTCCTACAGATCGCCGACGAGTTCAAGATCGGCCACGGCTGGCAACAGGTCATCGCGGCGGGGATTCTGGTCGGCGCGGTCATCGGCGCGCTCGTCGGCGCGCGCGTCTCGGAGCGGTTCGGGCGCAAGCGCACCATTCTGGTCATCTCGGCGGTGTTCGTGGTCGGAACCATCGCCTGCAGCCTCGCGCCGACGGCGCTCACGCTCTCGCTCTCGAGGGTGCTGCTCGGCATGGCGGTCGGGGGGGCGACGCAGACGGTGCCCATGTTCGTCGCCGAGCTTTCGCCGCCGCAGGTCCGCGGGCGGCTCGT
>DASUPX010000074.1:0-5765 GCA_036280905.1 Rubrobacter sp.
CGCCGCCCTGGCCGTCGTCGACGACCTCCACGGTGCAGGAAAACTGCGGGTCGAGCGTGAACGTGGCCTTGTCGCTCTTGCGGGTGATGGCGTAGGGCTCGACGTGCTCCTCGACGTCGACGAGCCTGTCGTGGGCCCTAAAGATGTTCAGGACCGGCGCGTCGGAGGACCCGTCATCCTTCTTGCGCGGAAGTGGCATGTATCTCACCTACGACTGGATGGAGGCCTTCTATGAGGAGGCTAGCGATCAGCCGAACATGTTCGATCTACGCGGCGAGGAATCGGGCTACACCAAGCGCGCCAACTTCGACGCCATAGGGCGCTTTTTCGTGGAGCGCCTCGAGCAGGTCTTCGCCGAGGTCTCCAAGAATCCCTTGCCGCTACCAAACTCGAAGGGCGTGCCACTGTACCTGCTATGTTTTGCGGCTTCGAATCCTAAAGGCGTCAAACCGGCTTTAAGAATCGCGAACCACCTACTTCAGAGGTAGTTTCGACGTCGGTTAGGGTATAGTTTAGAGTCTCAGCTCCTCTACGGTACACGTAAACTCCAGATGTAAAGATCGGGGCCGTCCTGTAAGCCGGATTCTGCTCTATCCCGCCATCCATCTCCGGGAGATTCCCGGGCTTCCCCGAGGGGAAGCTGCGCCTACCAGTCCAGCGGTTCGCGAACCGCTTTTGCGGACAATTTGGCTTGCTCGCACCGGTGGTTTACCTGGCCGGTCCCTCCGGCTTTCGCCTCGGGATACCGCCGGTGGGCTCTTACCCCACCCTTTCACCCATCACCTGTGACCTGGTAGGGGCGCTTCGCGAAGCGCCCCTACCCGATCCATCGGCTGGTCTGCTCTCTGTTGCACTTGACGTGACGGGGGGCTTGCACCCCGCCGCCCCTCGGCTTGTTGGGCCGAGCGGCCTCTGCTACGAGTCCGGACTTTGCTCTACGTCTCGGGCAGAAACCCTGAAACGCAGCGACGGGTCGGACGGCCCGGACCGTAGGGAATTATACCTCAGGAGCCGAAAGTGAGCTCCTCGCCTTTCCGCGGCGGAGGAGGACTATCCTGGTAGGCGTGAGACGGAGCTCGACCCTCTCGGTGCTGTTCCAGCGCTTCTGCCAGCGTGGGTCGCTGCCGATCTCGGGGTCGAACCACACGCCCGGGCCCGTAGGCTCGAGCACCCCCTCGTAGGAAGAGAAATCCTGCGGATCGTGCAACGTCGAGGTCGCCCCACGGCGATAGATCGCGTTGCGCGAGCGGAACGACTGGACCGAAGAGGGACTGGTCCCGAGGGCGCTTGCGATCCAATCGTCGCTTCTTCCCTCGTCGACCCAACGGCGGATGTCGTCTATGAACTTTCTGAGCGAGACCCTCTGATTAATACCCACGCACGCCACCGCCTTGTAGCCTTCAATGTGACCGCTCTTACTCTCTAGATTACAGACAGAGCGTCTGGTTTTCCAGTAACACGGAACCTGTGGTGTAGACTCGTGGCATGGAGATACTTCTGAACGTAGGCGTGGGGATACTGCGCTCTATACCCCTGATCCTGCTCCTGTACATCCCGGCTCTTCTGGGGATGGCGACCTGGAGAGAGCGGGGCCCCGGCTACAGGGTCAGGACGCTGCTGTGGTTCGGCATTGGCTTCGGCCTGATAGTGGCGGTACACATCATGATACGTAGCGTCTCCGTTTTACAGGTCCTGGAAGTGATCGGCCTCTCGCTGGTGCAGGTGGCGGTAGCCCTGGGGTTGGCGCGACTGACGGTCTACCGCCTGGCTGATTAGCCTTCAGCTATCACCCGTCAGCAATCAGCTAGAGACAATAAGCTGAAAGCTGATGGCTGATAGCTAACGGCTTTCGAAGCGTCAGCCGCCGTTAAGGACGTTCTTGACCTCGTTCTTGTCCGTGTTGAGGGCGTAGAAGGTCATGTCGGCCTTGGCCTGCTTGTAGGGCCGCTGGCGGACCTTGTTGAGGTAGTCTGCCTCGAGCATGGCGTTTATGACCTCGCCTATCTCTTCGCGGGAGAGCTCCAGCTCGCCCCGCTCGTCGAGGTCGCGGATGCTGGAGAAGATCTCCACGAAGGTGGCCGGCTTCTGGAGGCCGGCGACGCTGTTGCAGACCGTCTTGAGCTCGTAGGCCGTGAGATCCTCGAGCAGGTCGAAGCCGGGCTCGGGCTGACGCTCTTCTGGCTGGCGCTCCTCGCGCTGCGGCCTGCCGTTGTTCTTGGTCTTGCTGGCGGGCTGGGCCTCCTTCGGGTCCTCGGCCGCGAGGTCACTCTCCTGCAGGTCGGGGACCTTCTCGTCAGGCAGGTAGACCTGAAGCTCCAGGTCCTGGTCCACCGTGTTCACCAGGCCGCGGCGCTCCGCCTCGACCACGAAGTCCTTGAACTTCTTGAAGCCGGCGCTTCGCTCGTCGAAAGAGCCGAGCTGCACGATTATCTGCTGCTTGACCTGGCCGAGTACGCGCGTCTTGCCGCCCCTCTTGAGCGTCTCCACGGCCCGGACCAGCTCCTTGTACGGGTCAGCGGCCTCTTTCTTCGGTGCTTTGTCCTGCGCGCGGGCGGCCCGGTCCTCCTCCAGCAGCGAGGCGTAGGAGATGAAATGGTCTGCTGATTCGATCAGGTGGTACGACGTCGCCTCGGAGACCCCGATGACCACCACGTTCTTGCCCTTGCTCCGGAGCAAGCTGACCAGCGGGATAAAATCTCCGTCGCCCGTGACGAGCACGTAGGTTCCGACCTGCGGGTGGCCGTGCAGGAAGTCCGAGCACTCCACGGCCAGCATCACGTCTATGGAGTTGGTGCGGCGCTTCTGGGACTTGCCACCCGGGAAGTAGCGGGCGGAGATGTAGCGCGGCGAGATGCCGTTGGAGTATAGGGTTGGCGGGGCTTGCCGGAAGTCCCCGTCGGTCCAGTCGGCGTAGGCCGTCGCCGAGACGATACGCCCGTACTCGCTCGCCTTCTCCAGTATCGCCGAGACGTTCGGCTTGGATTTGTACTCCGTGACCGTGGAGATGTAGATGTTCTCCCAGTCGATAAATACTGCCAGATCTTCGGGCATTGAGTTTTTCCTAACGTAGAAGAGAGGCCCGGTTTCCCGGGCCCCTGTTGGTCAATTTATACGCTGTAGCGGTCGTGGATTCTGACCACGGTCTGCGAGAGCGTCTCTTCATCCAGGACGGCCTCGACCCAGAGCAACTGTTGCTCCCCCGACTCGAACCCCCGGGGCAGGTCGAAGGCAGCCACTATCGTCACCGGCTCCTCCGTCCCGTCGAGGTAGACGGAGTACTCGGCCGACTCCATGAGGATCTCCCCGTTCTCGTCCGTCACGAGGATGCGGGCCCGACGCTCCCGGTCAGAGGCGTGTTCGCAGCCCTCGAACTTGGTGTACACCACGAAAGAGGTCTCCCCCGAGTCGTGGGGTCTTATCTCATCGAGTATCCCGAAGAGCGTGAGCCGGTCCCCGTACTCGGTGCAGCTCTCGGCGAGCACGAGGGCGGTGCACTCGACGACGCCTGCGCACTCGCTAGCCACCGAGCACCGTCCCGTTGCCGTCGGCCTCGGGTAGCCCGGCGGCTGAGGGGTTGATCTGCTCTTCGCCGGAGATCTCGTCCAGGGCGAGCTCGTCGGTGGCGCCGTCGGCGTCGGCCGAGCTCGAGGAGACGACCTTGGCTATGGCGCTCACCGAGTCGCCGGAGCGCAAATTCATCACCCTGACGCCCTGGGCCGCGCGTCCCTGACGGGAGACCGAGTCGGCGTCCATCCGGATGGTGGTCCCGAAGTTGGAGACGATCATGAGCTCGTGCAGCCCCGGGCGGACGACCCGCACGCCGGCGAGCTTGCCGCGCTCCCCGTCGGTCTTCATGGCGATCACGCCCTGCCCGCCGCGTCCCTGCGCCCTGTACTGGGAGAGGGCCGTGCGCTTGCCGAAGCCACGCTCGGTGAGCAGGAACAGGTCGGCCGTGTCGTCGGAGATCACGTCCATCGAAAGGACCACGTCGTCCCCGGCGAGCGTGATGCCCTTGACCCCCCCGGTGGCGCGGCCCATGGGCCGTGCCTCGGTCTGCTTGAAGCGGATGCCCTTGCCGCTGCGGCTCACGATAACTACCTCGTCGCCCTCGGAGGCGTAGCGGACGGAGATAAGCTCGTCGTCATCGGCGAGGTTGATGGCGATGATCCCATCGCTCTTCAAGGGCGTGTTGTACTCCAGGAACCTGGTCTTCTTGACGATGCCGTTGCTGGTCGCGAACAGCAGGTACTGGGCCTCGTCGAACTCCTTGGTCGCAAGCACAGAGGCGATGTGCTCGCCCTGCGCGAGCGGCAGCAGGTTGGCGATATGACGCCCTTTGGCCGTCCTGCTCATCCTCGGAAGCTGGTGGACCTTGAGGCGGTACACCTTGCCCTTGTTTGTAAAGAAGAGCATGTAATGGTGGGTGGTGGTGATGAAGAGGTGGTCGATGTAGTCGCCCTCTTTCAGCTCCATCCCTGCCACGCCAACCCCGCCGCGGCCCTGCTTGCGGAAGGAGTTTACGGGGACGCTCTTCAGATAGCCGCCGTTTGAGATGGAGATGACCATCTCCTCCTCGGCGATGAGGTCCTCGATCTCGAAGTCCACGCCCTCTTCGGCCGTGATCGCCGTGCGGCGCTCGTCGGCGTAGGCGGCCCTGACCTCCCCGAGCTCCTCCTTGACGATGCCGTACACCTTTACCTCGTCGGCAAGGACGCCTTCGAGGTACTCGATCTTCTCCCTAAGGTCCTTGTGCTCGCGCTCCACCTTCTGGCGCTCCATCGCGGTGAGCCGCTGCAGCCTGAGGTCGAGGATGGCCTGCGCCTGGCGCTCGGAGAGCTTGAAGTTCTTGATCAGGTTGTTGCGCGCGCTCTCAACGCTGCGCGAACGCCTGATGGTGGCGACGACCTCGTCGAGGTTCGCGAGCGCGATGAGGAGGCCTTCGAGTATGTGGGCCCTTGCCTCGGCCCGCTCCAGCTCGTAGCGCGTCCTGCGCGTCACCACGTCGAACTGGTGGGCTATGTAGTACTGGAGCACCTGCTTGTAGGAGAGCGTCCGGGGCACGCCGTCCACGAGGGCCACCAGGTTCACGCCGAAGCTCTGCTGCATCTGGGTGTGCTTGTAGAGGTTGTTCAGCACGACCTTCGGCACGGCCTCGCGCTTGAGCTCGACCACGATGCGCATCCCGTTCCGGTCGGACTCGTCGCGCAGATCGGAGATGTCCTGCAGCTTGCGGTCCTTGACCAGCTCGGCGATCTTCTGCAAGAGGTAGCTCTTGTTGACCTGGTAGGGGATCTCCGTGACGACTATCTGCGTCCTGTTGCCCTTGATCTGCTCGGTGTGAGCCTTGGCCTGCACCTTGATCGAGCCGCGGCCGGCCGTGATGGCGTCGCGGATGCCACGAAGGCCGACGATCACACCCCCCGTCGGGAAATCCGGGCCCTTGATGTGCTTCGCTATCTCCTCATCATCGAGGTCGGGGTCCTCGATCAGGGCCACCGTGGCGTCGATGACCTCGCCGATGTTGTGCGGCGGGATCTTGGTTGCCATCCCCACGGCGATGCCGTCGGAGCCGTTGACGAGGAGGTTCGGGTAGCGAGCGGGGAGTATGGTGGGCTTGCGAAGGCTCTCGTCGAAGTTCGGCTCGAAGTCCACGGTGTCCGAGCCGATGTCCCTGAGCATCTCCGTCGCCATGCGGGTCATACGGGCTTCCGTGTACCTCATGGCCGCCGCCGGGTCGCCGTCAACGCTCCCGAAGTTGCCCTGGC
>DASUPX010000075.1:0-8840 GCA_036280905.1 Rubrobacter sp.
CGTACTTGTTGACCCCTATGCCCGTGCCGCCGTACATGTTGGCGCTCCTCGCCGGGCCCCTGGGTAGCGGCGCGTAGCCGACCTTGCCCATAAGGCCCCCCGCCTCCCAGGCGGCGGCGAACTCGTGCCACTCCGCGCACATCGCGCACTGCTCGGCGCCGAAGGCCTCGCCCAGGTCGTTCCAGTCCCAGCTCGTGCTGCCGGGGTGGGCGACCTGGATAAGCTTGTTGTAGAAGGTGGCTGCCTCTATGGCTTCTGGGCTGTCCAGCGTGCACGGACCCGGGTCGGTCGTGCCCTGCTTGCCCACCTCCTGGCCGTTCTCGAAGTAGTCGCCGCCGTGGGCCCACAGTATGTTCGAGAAATCGCACATCAGGGAGTCGTGCTGCTTGGCCTGCTGGCCCGCGCCGTAGGGCACGTCGTCCTGGTTCTCGTTGAACCACCTGGCGATCTCGTAGTACTGGTCCCAGGTGGAGTTCTTCGATGGCATGGGATCGAATCCCAGGTCAGCCTCCATCCTGTCCCTGTACTTCTCGAAGAGGTCCTTGCGATAGCACCAGATCAGGGTCGGCGCGTCGTAGGGTAGCGCGAAGAGTTTTCCCTCGAAGCGTCCCGCGGCGTCGAGCTGGGTGGGGATGAAGTCGCCCGTTCCCTTCGGCACCGAGGGCAGTTTGGGGTTATCGATGAACGTATTCAGGTCCGTAAACCCTTTGTAGAGCGGCGCCATGACCTGGTAGGCGTCGGCGTAGATCACGTGGTACTCGCCGCTGCGGGAACCGAAGTCGAGGGCCACCCGCTGGGCGAGCGAGGTGAGCTCGAGCTGCTGGATCTCCACGTTGATGCCGGTCAACTCTTTGAATGGTGTGAGGTTGGCGGCAATGGCCGAGGTTGGGGCCGTGTTCTCGGAGATGAAGTTGATGGTTGCCCCGCTGTAGCGCTTCCATCCCGCGCCGCTGGCGCTGACACCTGGCCCGGAGCCGCAACCAGCTGCCCCAACCATAGCGGCACCGGCGAGGCCGGCGCCGGCCATCTTTAGAAAATTCCTGCGAGAGACCCTCTGGCGCATCACAACTCCCCTTTCCCGGTAAGGTGCCGCCACGGGCATCGATGGTGGCAAACGCAGACAAGACAGCGTGCTTGAGAAGCTAGTGCAGAGTAGCTCTCTACGCGTCGTGTCGCTGTTGCCAAAGCCCCTGTTGGAATCTCGCCATCCCCCGTGCTTGTGGCGAGCATAGGGGGAAAGGCGACGCGTGTCAACCGCGGTCAGATTGTCCGACCAGGAGCGTAGCTCGCCCCCGTTGCGCGGGCGGCGAGGGTGGATGTACCCTACTTCAAGGAGACCGGCCTACAGAGTCGAAGGAGAATCGATGTGCGCGAGCAAGAGGACCCCGGCTTCCATAACCAGGGCTTCCGCGCGCGGCGCCCTCGGGAAGATGCTCGGGGCAAGGGCAGAACCAGGCGAGAGGGAGGAGTAGGTTTTGGACGCTACGCAGGCAACCCGTGCCGTGGTGGAGGAGATGGCCTCGGTTATGGAAGAGAACCGGCGGCTGTTGACCAGACTTGACTCGGAGATAGGCGACGGGGACCACGGCAACAACATGAACAGGGGTTTCAAGGCCGCCCTGGAGCGCCTCGATACAGCCGACCCTTCGACCCCTGCTGACGTGCTCAAAGCCGTGTCGATGGCCCTGATCAGCAAAGTGGGCGGCGCGGCGGGACCACTCTACGGAACGGCGTTCCTCCGTGCCTCGACCGCGCTCGGCGATAGGGAGGAAATCTCCGCCGAGGATGCTGCGGAGGTTATCGAGGCCGCCCTCGGTGGGATTAAGCAGCGCGGCAAGGCGGAAGTTGGGGACAAGACGATCGTCGACGCCCTGCAGCCGGCCGCCGAGGCCGCGAAGGAGGCCGCCGGCGAAGGGTACGTGGTCGGCGTGTTCAGGGCCGCCGCCACGGCAGCGGAAGAGGGAGCAGAAGCCACGGTCCCGCTGAGGGCCAGGAAAGGGCGCGCGAGCTATCTCGGGGCGAGGTCCGAGGGGCACCAGGACCCCGGCGCCACCTCCACGTACCTGCTCCTCGACGCGGCGGCGCGGACGCTGGAAGGGGGCTCCTGATGGTGGGGCTGGTGCTCGTCTCGCACAGCAGCCAGATTGCCGAGGGGACCGCCGAGTTGGTCCTGCAGATGGCCGGTGAGGTCGAGATAGCCGCCGCCGGGGGCGATTCGGACGGCGGCTTCGGCACGGACGCCGAGCGTATAGAGGCAGCCATCCGTGGCCTGGAAGCCGACGAGGCACTCGTGTTCATGGACTTGGGCAGCGCCGTGCTCTCGGCCGAGACCGTGCTCGAGATGCTGTCCGTGGAGGAGCGAGAGCGGGTTACTCTGGTCGACGCCCCGTTCGTAGAAGGGGCCTTCGCCGCCGGTGTAACGGCCTCCACGGGTGCTGACGCCAAGGATTGCGTGGAGGCGGCGATGGAGGCCCGAACCGAGCCGAAACTTCAGGAGGGTTGAGCCTCGGGCTGAAGCCGCGTTCCCGTGTTCTACGTTACGTTTAATCGGGGCGTGCCAGGGTAAGTTTTACGGGTAGTACTCTAATATGAGGAGGCCACGAAAAATGGAGACGAACCGAGGTAGCGAGGGCATCCTTTCCGATGAGTTGTCGGAGAGGCGCGAGGCCATCGTAGAGCTGCTCAAGACGGCGTATTTCATGGAGCTGGAGACGGTCATGAACTACGTAACCAACTCTATAAATCCGGACGGCGTGAGGGCCCAGGAAGTCAAGGAGAGCGTAGAAGAGGACATCCAGGAAGAGCTTGGTCACGCCCAGCAGATCGCGGCTCGCATCAAGGAGCTCTACGGCGTGGTGCCCGGCTCGCTAGAGTTCAAGGCATCCCAGGACACCCTGCAGCCGCCCGACGACCAGGTCGACATCGTCCACGTCATCAAGGGCGTTATAGACGCCGAGGACGGTGCCATTCAGCACTACACGCGCATCGTCGAGGAGACCGAAGAAGTCGACCCTGTTACCCAGGATATGTTTATAGCCATCTTGCACGACGAGCAGGGCCACAGGCGCCTCTTCGAAGGCTTCCTGCGTGAGTACGAGGCCGAGGGCCTGGCTTAAATAGCCCCATGCTGTCAGCGTTCAGCCCCCGTTGCTGATGGCCGATAGCCGAAAGCTGATAGCCTGAAAGGGCCGCGGTCACAAGAGATCGCGGCCCTTCCGTGTTGCGAGTGGTGTGGCTAGGGTATAATCTGGCCGTAACGCGATGGACGAACTTCACGCCAAAACCCACCGACGAAGACCCCGCGGCTACAGCGCCGGTGAGTGCGCTTAGAAGTGCAAGACCCCCTGTTATCCACGTTCAACCTCCTTGTGGCCCTCGTTCTTGTGGGCCTGAACGGATTCTTCGTCGCCGCCGAGTTCGGGCTGGTACGCGTGCGCGAGTCGCGGCTCGTGCAACTAGAGCAAGAGGGCAGCACGCGGGCGGCGATCGCGCGCCAGACGCTGCGCGACCTCGACTCCAACCTCTCCGTGTGCCAGGTCGGCATCACGGTCGCCAGCCTCGCGCTTGGCTGGGTCGGTGAGCCAGCCGTCTCGCACCTCATCGAGCCTCTCTTGGGCGCCGTGGGGATCACCAGCGAACGGGTGATCAGCATAAGCGCCGTGGTGCTCGGCTTCACGGTCATAACCTACGCGCACCTGGTCTTTGGTGAGCAGGCACCCAAGTACTTCTCCATCCAGAAAGCCGAGGCGGTCGCGCTCCGGATCAGCCGCCCCCTGAACCTGTTCAGGGTGATGCTCACCCCGGTGGTTTACGTGGTCAACGCCTCGACCAACTTCGTGCTCAGGCCCTGGGGCATCAAGCTCGGCGAGGAGATGGAGGCCCACTCCGAGGAGGAGCTGAGGATCATGATCTCCTCCTCCACAGCCTCCGGCGTGCTCGACCCAGAGGAGCGCGACTACCTGAACAACGTCTTCGACTTCGGTGACAGGGTGGCGCGTGAGATCATGGTCCCCAGACCGGACATAGAGGCAATCTCGAGCGACGCCGAGCTCTCGGAGATGGCCGACGCCGCCGTGAACGGACGCTACACACGCTACCCCGTCTACGAGGAGGACCTCGACCACATCCTCGGCGCGGTACACATCAAGGACCTCTTCAGGGCGGCCCGCAAGAACCCGGACGATTTCGACATAAGGCCCATCATCAGGGAGTGCCTTGTGGTGCCAGAGAACAAGCGCATAGAGGAGATCCTCAAGGAGTTCCAGACCCGCACCCTGCAGATGGCCATAGTCATCGACGAGTGGGGGAGCGTGGAGGGCCTCATCACCATCGAGGACGTGATCGAGGAGATCGTGGGCGAGATACAGGACGAGTTCGACGAAGACGAGCCAGCTATCGAAGAGATCAGCGCCGACCTCTTCGCCCTGGACGGCCGCATCCCCATCACGGAGGTCAACGACCGTTTCGAGCTCGACCTCCCGCATGAGGACTTCGATACCATAGGCGGCTACATTCTGGGCGCCCTCGGACGCCCCCCGGAGACCGGCGATACCGTCGAGGCCGACGGGGTCTCCATGCAGGTCAAGAGCGTTGACGGCCCCCGCGTGTCGATGCTCACCCTCCAAAGGGACGCCGGCTAGCGCTTCCGCGCACGCTCCGCCCTTCGGGCTCCGCTTGTCAGCACGCCGGCTCCGCTCCGCTACGCCGGCTTGTCAGCACGCTCCAGCTTATCGGCTGTCGCTTGTCGGCAACGCTCGGGCTTCGCCCCGCTTTCGGCTGGAGAACGGCGCTTTTCGAAACGATATGTGCTGGTTCTCGCGGTCCGGGTACGGATGCGTTCCTGGCCCCCTCCATCCGTCATTCCCGCGAAAGCGGGAATCCACGGTGGTCAGGGTAGTTCGATTTACGACTTCGGAAGCTACCGCGTTGGCAACTCGGGCAGCTGGAGGGTAGTCGCGGGCCGGGCTAGTTATAGGCGTGACCCATGGGGGACGCGCCGGTGCTTGGCAGACGTTCTACTCGAGAGGACATCTTCCACATGCGATCGGTGACACACCGCGCCCGGAATGATCCGAAAGGTGTAGGGCCAGAGCGTCCCTCGGGGCCGTGCTCCCGCGCGACGGGGCGTACGCTGGGCCCTTCGTGGCGTTCGTCGGGCAGCCATCTATCCGCCCTGATAACATTTCACGGTTGTTGGTTGCCATGTCGGGATTAGATCGGCGGTCGGGTTGCAGACGGTACGCGATATAGGGGCGTTGACGGGCGGGGCTATGGAGCCCATCTGGTCGTGGGTTAAGGAGAAGATCCCCGCAGGCGTCGAGGTCTTCGACGCGCACGCCCACATCGGGGTCGATGTGGACGGTCGCACCGTTACGGCCGACGAGATGCGGGCCCTCATGGACGCCGCGGACGTCAGGAGAAGCATAGTTTTTCCCCTTAACGATCCCAACGCCCGCGATGACTACTCGGGGCCGAACGAGGTGGTCTGGAACGCTTACCAGGAGTACCCGAGCTCTTTCGTGCCCTTCTTCCGGGTAAACCCGCACCTCGACTACGACGTCGAGTTCGCCCGTTGCGTCGAGCGCGGGTTCAAGGGCCTCAAGCTGCATCCCGTCTCCCAGCAGTTCGAGCTAGACGACCCGAAAGTGGTGCGCCTGCTCGGAATGGCCGCGGAGATCGACCTGCCCGTGCTAATACACGCGGGCTTCGCCATGCAGCGCATAGTCGAGCCGCTGCTGCCCACCGTCGAGGCGAACCCGGGACTGCGCCTGATCCTGGGCCACGCGGCGATGGTTGAGGTGCTTGAGGCGACAAGGGCCTTCGCGGGCCATCCCAACGTGCTCTTCGAGACCTCCGTGGTTCAGGCCAAGGACCTGTACGAGCTGTGCTGCACCATGGACGCCTCCAGGATCTGCTTCGGCTCCGACATCCCTTACGGCGACCTTCCCTCGACGCTCCACGCCATCCTGGTCGCGGCCGACGCCGCAGGCGTGACCGAGGAGGGCCTCCGCGGCATCGTATCCGAGAACATCAGGCGGTGGTTCCCGTGAGCGGGGGTGGCGATACGGCGATCAGAATGGCGCACCTCATCAGGGTGGACAGCTATATGGACTTCGCTATCCTCTCGATGTGGACTTCGAATCCCAGAGTAGACGTCATGCTGGGCATGCTCGAGGCGAGCCTGCGGGGCGGGGGGCCTGGCTCTGGGGAAGAGGATCTTCTACAGAGGCTACGCCCTCTGGTTAGAGAGGGCCGCGGTTACCTGGCTGACGGCGACTTCTACTCCGCTATGGGCAGGATGCGCACGGCCCACGACCTGCTGTCCATTCACATCATCCGCCTCTCGGATGGATGATCCCTTGGTGGACGACGCCGGCCTACCGGCGGACGTCCCGCTCACGGCCGTAACGCGCGGCGGGCTGGTCGAAAGCGTCCACCGCGGCCGCTACGCCGTTTGCGACCCCAGGGGCGAGGAACTCGAGGTTCGGGGAGATCCCGAAGCGTACGTCTACCTCCGCTCGTCGGCCAAACCGTTCCAGGCCCTGCCGCTCGTCCTGTCCGGGGCCGCGGACGCTTTCGGCCTTACGGACGAGGAACTCGCCATAGCCTGTGCTTCGCACAATGCCGAGGAGCCCCACCTCGCCGCCGTAAGGTCCATCCTCGAGAAGGCCGGACTCTCCGAAGACGACCTCCAGAGTGGCGCCCACCCCCCGATGTACGGGCCGGCGGCAGCGGCTCTGGTCCGGGAGGGACAGGAGCCGCGTCCCATTCACGGAAACTGCTCCGGCAAACACGCCGGCATGCTCGCCGTCTGCGCGCACGAAGGCTACGAGACACTCGACTACCGCGAGCCGCGCCACCCGTTGCAGCGGCGCATCCTCGGGCTCCTGGCCGAGGTCTGCGGCGTGGAGGAAGACGAGGTGCTAGTCGCCGGCGACAATTGCGGCGTCCCGGCGTTCGCGCTGCCCCTGCGTTCGTTCGCCACGGGCCTCGCCCGCATCTCTACCGGTGAGGAACTGCCCGATGTGATTGCCGGGGCCGCCTTGCGCATCAGGGACGCGATGCGCTCCCATCCGTTCATGGTCGCGGGGACGGGACGCTTCGACACTGACCTGATGGGCCGTACCCACCTCCTCGCCAAGGGCGGGGCGGAGGCCGTACTCGCGGTCGGGGATCCCCGAGGCTGGGGCCTGGCGCTCAAGATCTCCGACGGTTCGCAGAGGGCGGTGCGGCCCGCGGCGATCGGTGCGCTCCGGCGTGTGGGCGTCGAGTCCGGATCCTGGGACGCGGCGGTGCGGGGGCTGCACGGAGAGACGGTCGGCGAGTTCGAGATCCTGATCTAGGCCGCTCGAAAAGAGGTTGGGCCGCATCATCCCAGAACGAAGCGAGACGACTGCCGCCGTTGCCCAGGCCACCCTGCGCCTGCGTTCCGAGCCCGAGTGCGAGCGGGTCATAATGCTGGCGCACGACCTCGGCGTGGCCTCGGCGACGGCCTACCGGGGACCACAGGAGGGCGGGACCCCGATCTTCGTGATGCTCCTGGACGAGCCCGACAGGCTGGCGCGGTTTCTTCCAGAGCTGCGCGAGACCGTTCCCGGGACACCCATCTCCGTGATCCGGGAGTCCGTCGAGCACGCCGGCCCGCCAGATTTTCTGGCCGGCGGTGGGCTCGAACCCGGGCCGTTCAGGGCCGAGCTCGGGCATCTGGGCCTGGTGTTCGCTGGCGGCGCCCTGGGGGGTGGAGCGCGTCTCCTGGTCGAGTGGGCCGCCGCCCGCGTTAGCCCCATTCACGACGTGTTCCCGTGGGGAACCCTGCTCGTGAACGTCATGGGCTCGTTCGCCATAGCGATCCTGGGCGCCCTGCTGCTCGAAAGGTTCGTGGAAGTTCGGAC
Organism: Rubrobacter sp.; assembly: GCA_036280905.1. Lineage (GTDB taxonomy): Bacteria > Actinomycetota > Rubrobacteria > Rubrobacterales > Rubrobacteraceae > Rubrobacter_D. Next base: position 7,893 of record DASUPX010000075.1, read on the forward strand.
GAGGATGTTCTGGGTGCTCGGGTTCCTCGGCTCCTTCACGACGTTCAGCTCGTTCACGCTGCAAACCGTGCAGGGTTGGGAGAGCTCACCCGGCGTCGGCGTTCTGTACGCCGGGTCCAGTAGCCTGCTCGGGTTGCTGGCGGCGCTGCTCGGCTGGAGGCTAGTGAGGGCGTTGGCCTAGTGGTCTCTGTAGCGTTGACGCTGATCGGAGCCGGGTTGGGCGCCGTTTTCAGGTACACGTTGGGCGGTTGGATCAACCACAAGCTTGGACCCGCGTTTCCCTGGGGGACCCTCATCGTCAACCTACTGGGCTGCTTCGCCCTCGGCTTGCTCGAAGGTGCGGCCCCGCACGACACCTTTCTGTTGCTCTTGCTCGGAAAGGGCTTCTTGGCGGGTTTCACCACGTTCTCGACGCTCATGTTCGAGACGCTGACCCTGTCACGGGCGGGCGAGCAAGACCGGGCGGCATTCAACGTGCTGGGCAGCCTGATGCTGGGGCTCCTCGCGTTGCTCTTCGGTCTCTACCTCGGTACGGCGGCCGGATGAGGAGCGCGACGCGGGTACGCATCTTCGTGGGCGAGGACGAGCGCTACCGGGGAAGGCCCCTGTTCGAGGTCATCGTGCTCGCCGCGAGGGAGCGGGGGCTGGCCGGCGCCACGGTTTTCAGGGGTTTTATGGGCTACGCGCCCCACGCCGACATAGCCACGACCGGCATCCTCAGGCTGGCCGAGAATCTGCCGGTGGTGGTCGACATAGTGGACTCGCGAGACAAGATAGACGGGTTCATGCCCTTCCTGAAGCGGGCCGTCAGGACGGGGCTGGTGCTCTCTTCCTCCATAGAGGCCGAGCAGGTGGTGCCGGGGGAGGGCGAGTAGGATTGGACGGTGGGGTGCCGGCCCTCCGGGCCAGGGTCTACCTGCGCGATTCCGATATCGTGGACAACACCCC
>DASUPX010000076.1:0-4451 GCA_036280905.1 Rubrobacter sp.
GTTCTGGCGTGCCAACAACATCTGACGCTCCAGCAGCGCGCGGTTGAGCGCGCGCCGCCCGAGGACTTCGGCCATGGAAAAGGTTCTCCTCTCGTTGTGCCCTCCGACGCGACGGCTACGTCAGCCGATCTCCTGCACGGACCAGCGGTTGCCGTCTGGATCGCCGAAGAAGACGAACTTCCCACCAGGCCCCTCCCAGACCTCGCTGACCTCGACCCCCCGCCCGACGAGCTCCCGGCGCGCGGCCTCCACATCCGAAACGACCAGCTGCACGCCCCTCATCGAACCAGGCTCCGAATCCACGATCCCCGTGCCGATGGCGATGGAACAGGCCGATCCAGGAGGCGTCAACTGCACGAAACGTAACTCGTCGCTGATGATGTGGTCGTGGTCCGCGTTGAAGCCAACCTTCTCGACGTAAAAGTCTTTCGCCACATCCACATCCCTTACCGGTATCGCCACCAACTCGAGCTTCCAGTCCATGATGCTCCTCTCTCCTAGACCCCCGTGAGACTCTTGCGGAACAAACTGTTCCGTTCCGATTCATTATACTTGAACGGAACGCTCTGTTCCACATATAATTACGGCATGCGTGAAGAAGCTACGGGGGGGCCGTTGAGTGGCCGGCGTGCTGAGGCCGTGCGAAATGACCGGGTGATCCTGGACGCTGCGCGGGAGGTGTTTGTGGCGGATCCGAAGGCGCCCATCTCCGCCGTGGCCGGGCGGGCCGGGGTGGGGATAGGGGCACTCTACCGCCGTTACGGGAGCAAGGAGGACCTTCTGCGGCGGCTCGCCGCCGATGGCCTTGCGGTCTACATAGCGGTTGTGGGTGCTGCGCTCGCGGACGAGGGGGATCCCTGGGAGGCCTTCGCGAACTTCATGCGGCGCATCGTGGACGCGGACACCCACTCGCTGACGTTGCGTCTGGCCGGCACGTTCTCCCCCACGGAGGAGTTGTACCGTGACAGCGCGAGGGCGCAGGAGCTGAACGAGGCGCTCTTCCGGCGCACCAGGGGGGCTGGGGCCATCCGACCCGACGTCGAGGTCGACGACATCGCCCTCCTGTTCGAGCAACTGGCGGCCGTCAGGATCGGGGACGAGGAGCGAAACAGGCAACTCCGCCGCCGTTACCTGGAGCTGCAACTAGATTCGCTGCGCGATAGTTCCGGCTCGGTGTTGCCGGGACCCCCACCGAGCTGGGAAGAGATACAAAGTCGCTGGGGCTGACCGGAGCGGTTCTCGGAGAAATGCGGTGCCGGGGAAAGGCATCAGGTAACCCTCCTGCAGCCTGAAACCTGTAGCCTGATGCCTACTTCTAGCACCACCCGCCACCGACGGTTTCCGGTGGCGTGGGTTAGAATCTGCAGGACATGCACTTGAGAGTCGGTTTCCCGCTAAGATCCGAAGGCCACCTCGGCCGGGCTGCGGCCCTCGCGTCGGGGCACCCTTCCTACCACGTCGACGGCGTCAACGGCACGGCGCGGGTCTCTGTGGACCTGGATCTCCCCTCTGACTGGAAGCTCCTGGACGATTTCTCGGGCCTTCTCCGCGGCGAGGCGGAGTACGCCACGGAAGGAAGTCCCATTTCGGCGGATGAGCTCTACGGTGGCCTGAGGTGTTTCCTGCGCAAGCAGCGTTCCGGGGCGGCGGCCAAAGAGTGGTGCACCCCGGCCTCTCTCGAAGGCAAGCAGCTCTTCCCGTGCCGTCAGATCCGCGTCTACGACAACGACCACCTCACGGCCAACTCGTGGTACTCATTCGGCAGGATGGACGAGGGGGCCGTCTTCAGCGTGGACAAGGAAGCCATCACGGAGCGTGTCCTCTCCGACCTCGGGTCGTGCGTCAGGTGCCCCATCCTCGACCTCGACGCGACGGCCGAGATAGTGGCCCGCCTTCCCGAGACCATAGATCCCGGCAGGGACCGGTCGTGGGCCTACAAGGAAGACGGGAACCTCTCCGGCTGGCGGGTGGTCAAGACACGCGATGGGCGTGAGGAGGCGGCCCCGCGTGAAGATAAAGAGGGCCTCTTCGAGCGCCTGGCGAGGAGCGTGCGGAGTGGTGGGGCCGGGGTCGCGGCGGCGAGTGGTACCGCGCCGGGTAGCCGCAACGTGCCGCAGACCCGCTACGAGGACGTGGGCGGGATGCGCGAGACCATAGACATGATACGCGAGGCGGTCGAGCTGCCCATAACGCACCCCGAGATCTTCCGCCGGCTGCACATCAGGCCGCACAAGGGCATTCTCTTCTTCGGGCCGCCCGGGACGGGCAAGACGCTTCTGGCGCGGGCCGTTGCCAACGAGAGCGGGGCCCACTTCATAGCCGTCTCGGGGCCGGAGATACTCAACAAGTTCTGGGGCCAGAGCGAGGCCAGGCTGCGCTCCATCTTCAACGAGGCGAGGGCCAAGGCGCCGGCCGTCATCCTCTTCGACGAGATAGACTCCTTCGCCTCCTCGCGCGACATGATGAGCGAGAGCTTCGAGGCAACCCTCGTCTCCCAGCTCCTCTCCCTCATGGACGGGCTGAACAACCTCGGGCGCGTCTGCGTTATCGCCACCACCAACCGGCCCTCGGCGCTCGACCCCGCGCTAAGGCGGCCGGGCCGCTTCGACCATGAGATCGAGGTCGGCCTCCCCGACGCCGAAGCGCGGCTGCACATACTGGGCATCCACACCCGCGAGATGCCCACCGACCCCGACCTCAACCTGAAGCAGATAGCATCCCTTACCGGAAGCTACTCGGGCGCCGACCTGGAGGCCCTGTGCCGGGAGGCGGCCCTTGTGTGCATGCGCCGAACCATCAACCTGGGCGACTTCGAGAAGCGCATAGCCTCCCACCAGCTCTCGGCCCTCTCCGTCGCCACCTACGATTTCCGTACCGCCATGAAGCGCGTGGGTCCGAGCATTAGGCGTTGACCTGGAGTAAATAGGGAGTGCCGGCTCGTCGAGGGAGAGTACGAAGCGTCTGCGGCGCGACGGGATGTATCTCTACTACGAGGAGGTGCTTCGCTGGTACGATTCGGGCTCGCTCTTCATCCCCACCGACGACCCCGACCGCAAGCAGAACATCCTCTCCGCCATGACCTCGACCCCGCAGCACGTGAGTACATTGCCGCCGACGAGGCGCAACCACGCTCGGACATGGTCCGTTTGCACGAGATGTTCCTCGACGTCTTCAACGGCAAAACCGTTGGCTCGGGACACTTATGCCAGCTGGAGGTGCCGGATCAGATCGGGGCCATGGTCGACCGCTTCCTCGCCGCCGCGCTCCCGCGTTGAGCACGTAGGCTTCAGGCCCCCGCGCTCTGGTATAACGCCAGAAGACGCGGCAGCGAACGAAAGGAGTATCAGGCTCTATGGTCTACATCCACGAGATCATGGCGGGGTATCTCCAGTGGGCCGCGTACTCCGTCACGCTGCTCGCCGGCGCCCTGACCGACGGGCTCCTGGCCCTCGCCATGAGGCGGGGCTTCGGCCGGCGGGGCTTCGGGAGGGGGCTCGGGCCGTTCAGGCTGATCCGGCTGAGCAGGATCCTTTTCGTGCTGCTCTTCACCACCATCCTCGGGCCAATAGTGCTCGTAGCCATCCTCGTCTTCGCCGGATACTGGTTCTTCGCCAGCCGCCGGGGTTAGACCCCGGGCGCGTGATGCGGCCGTTGATCAGGAGCTGAAGGCTGAAAGCCAACCGCTGATGGCCAAAAACATTGGCGCGGCGTGCGCAGTAGAGGCTAGAATGCTGCTGGCCTTATTCACGAGGGGAGATTTCCGACGTGCTGCAAACCATTATCAACGGCATTGTTACGGTTGGGGGAGTCTGCCTGCTCGCGCTCATTGGGTTCGAGCTGGTGCACCGCCTCGTGCCGGCCGTCTCGCGCCAGCGCTCGAACGACGTGGCCGGCTTCATCTACGCGGCCCTCGGCGTGATCTACGCCGTGCTACTGGCGCTCGTGGTGATCGCCGTGTGGGAGGAGTACCAGTCAGCCGGTGAGACGGTCGAGCAGGAGGCCAACGCCACGGCAGAGATCTTCTGGCTGGGCAATCGGCTTCCCGAGCCCGAGGGCGCCCACGTACAGGAGCTCGCCCAGTCCTACGCCGAAGAGGTAGTCCACAAGGAGTGGCCGCTGATGAGGCAGGGCGAAAGTCCTCCCCTCGAACAGGAGGGAGATGCCCCGACCGGCTGGTCCATCATCGACGACATCAGGGCGAGCCTCCAGGATTACGACCCGCAATCGATGGCCGAGGCACAAGTCTACTCCAAGGGGCTCGACCAGGTCGAGGCGCTGAACGATTCCAGGAGGATGCGCCTTGTCGCGGCAGAGGAGGGGGTGCCCGGAGTGCTCTGGTCGGTCCTGATCTTCGGGGGCATTGCCGCGGTTAGCTTTACCTACCTCTTCGGCCTGGAGAGCACGTGGGCGCACAGGCTCATGGTGGTGACCCTGGCGGCTGTGATAGGGCT
>DASUPX010000077.1:0-10626 GCA_036280905.1 Rubrobacter sp.
GGAGCTGCTCGGTCAGGGTGCTGGCAGCTCTGGAGAGGTGCAATCTGGGTCTGGTCCGTCCACGGCGTCTGGCGCACCAAAGCCGCCTACGGCCTTCCGGGCGCGGGAGATGCTAGAAGAGATCGACGTCGCACCCGTGGGGAGCATGGCCGGTTACTCGCGCGAGGAGTTCCCGCACTGGGCCGCTGACGGAACCCGGTTCGGGTGGGACGAGCTAGACGGAAGTTGCGACGTTCGAGACGACGCCCTCATCAGGGACGGACGCGGGGTCGAGGTCGATGAGGATTGCTCCATTACCGCCGGTGAGTGGTTGGACCCCTTCACCGGCGCCACGCTTGCGGACTCGCAGGACGTCGACATAGACCACATCGTACCCCTTGCCAACGCCTGGCGATCCGGCGCGGACGGGTGGGACGCGGAGCAGCGGGAAACATACGCCAACGACCCTGGAGTATTGCTTTCCGTCGACGACGCCGCCAATCAGACCAAGGGAGACAAAGGCCCCGAGGCGTGGCTGCCGCCCAACTCCGATTACCGTTGCGAGTACGCGCGGCGTTGGATCTGGATCAAGCATGAGTGGAACCTGACGGTAAACGAGCAAGAGCGGACGACGCTGCAGGACCTGCTCGATGGTTGCGAAACAGGGTGAGCGACGAGAAATATCCCTGTACGAAGGACCTGAGGTCCACCTTCACCAGCACCACTGGAGGCGTGCTAACGAACGAGGTGGGAGCCATCACCGGCCAACTGGAGCTACTCACCCGCCCCGCGCGCAGCGGCATCGAGGCTGAGGTCCGTTACGAGGGCGCCCGAGATCTGTACACCGTGAGCGGCTCACCTCTGGAGACCACCGACTCCCACCCGGAGGGCCACCGGACCATCCTCCAGAAGCTAACCACCCCGGGCAGGATCGAAAGGGGAAACGAGCTTCCAGTCGACCTGACCAGCAGCCAGGGGGTCAGCCCGGGCTGACGGAGCGGTTCATCGCGTAGGCGATGCCGCCAAGCATCATGTAGATCAGGCCTGCCACGACGACGGTGCCGGCACCGACCTGGAGCGCCCCGCCAGCGACCTGGAACACCCCGTACACCAGGTAGCCTACGGCGCAAACCAGGGCTCCCCGATGGTAGAGCGCTGGCTTGCGGGCGAGCAGCCCGACCACGGCCAGCAAGGCGCTGCCGGCTAGAACCACGGCGAAGATCAGGAGGACGCTGTGCCGTACCACCTCGGCCCCAACCGCCAGACCTGACCGGTCAGCGGCTGGTTGGGGGTCGGCCAGCGTAAGCGCCAGCCCGAATATATCCCCTGCCTCGGCCAGAAACATCAGACCGAAGATGGCTATGGCGACGAGCCGCAGCACACCGCCCCTAGCGCCTGTAACGTTGCCAGCCAAGACGTGCGAGAAGGACCCCGGTCATCGCCGCCGTAGCGCCCCATATGTTGCGCGGTGACGGCCCCCCTGTAGCGAAGACCGGCACCTCGTAGTCGCGGCCTTCGTAGGTCCAGGGCACCTTGCGAAGCGTCTCGGGGGCGGTGAGCGTCTCCAGGGAGACCGTGAATATCTCCTCAACCTCGTCGGGCGCGAGCACAAGCTCGGCTCGGGCCGGCAGCAGCCCGACGAATGGGCTCACGCGGAAATCAGAGGGTGGAATGTACATCTCCTCCAGCTCTCCGATAACCTCGACCAGGCCGCGGCTGAGGTCGATCTCCTCCTCGGCCTCACGTAGCGCCGTCTCCATAAGCGATGCGTCCGACGGCTCGGCGCTGCCCCCGGGGAAGGAGATCTGGCCGGCATGCTCGGCGAGGTCTCCCTTCCTCACCGTATACACCACCCTGGCCTCCCCGTCGTCCAGGAGGATCGGAACCAGCACCGCCGCCCGCCGCGAGTTTGCCCCCGGCGGCGGCACCCGTGGGCGCCTCTCTCCCGTTTCCAGGTCCACCGGCGAGAAACTCTCGTAGACCTCACGCCACCCTTCGAAGGGTTGGGCGACCGCCTCCCGCAACCGCTCCACGAGGCCAGCACCGCCAAAATCAGTATCCGCCCGAGATCCGTCCATCACGCAATGCTAGCACGCTTCGGCTCCGGTTCGGCCCCCTTGCCAGGAGGCGGCGCTCAATCCGAGATGTTCTTCTGGGCCAGTACTTTCTGGGGGCTTATGCGAACCAGTAGTTCCGATGGCACGGCGTTGCGCCTGCCGTATTCGTCGGCTTTCTCCGGACCCATGTAGCGACCGCCGATGCGGGTGGACCAGTGCAGGAGGTCGGGGTCCTGGACGGATAGCTCGGCCGTGCCGTCGACGATAACGTAGTGAAACGGCGGGTTTTCGTCGTCGATGCAGAGGGCGACGCGGGGATCCCGTCGTATGTTGCGGCCCTTGACCGTGTCCTGTCCCGTCGTGATGACGAACGCGTCGCCGTCGAGGTCGAACCAGACCGGAGCTGCGTGCGGCCTACCATCGGCCTGGACCGTGCAGAGGACCGCCGTGTGCGCCCTACCGAGCAGAAACTCGTAGTATTCGTCCCTGGACATTCGTTCCGCCAAATCCACACACCTCCATCACCAGCTTACCCGGTCACCCTCTAGACATCTCGAGGGTTTTCGAAGCGCCCGAGGCTGCGGGAAGCGGGCTATCTGCCGTCAGCTATCATCCATAAGAAGCCACCTGGTCGCTTCTCTGAAGAGCGAGCACGACGGACCGTGGGCGGTTGGTCGCGAGGTCCTTCACCCGGCTGCCGGCTCCTCCACACGGCGCTGCCCCAGTTCCCTGTCGAGCAGGAAGAGCGCTTCGGTGCCGTCCCCGATCATTCTGAGCGTCTCGACCACGTCACCGGCGTTCTTCTCCTCCTCTACCTGCTCCGTTACGAACCATTGGAGGAAAGCCTGGCTCGCGTAATCGTTCTCCCTCACCGCCAGGCCGTAGAGGTCGTTGATCATCCCCGTGACCTTCTGCTCGTGTTCCAGAGCGCTCTGAAACACCTCGAGCGGCGACCCGAACTCGACCAGCGGCCCGTCGATAGGGCCCAACACCACGCGCCCGTTACGCTCCAGGATGAAGTCGTAGAACTTCATGGCGTGTACGGTCTCCTCCTGCGCCTGGGCGCGCATCCAGTGCGCAAAGCCAGGCAGGCTTTCGGACTCGCAGTAGGCGGCCATCGACAGATACTGATAGGCCGAAAATAGCTCGTTCTTTATCTGTTCGTTCATCGCGTCCTGGACCGCCTGCTTGAGCACGTGATCTCCTTCCTGGTCGTTCGCCACATCTCTGACCGTACTATACCCCGATCGCTTCCGGTGGGATGAAGGCCCGATTCAAGAACGCTTCTCGAGGTTGGAGTGGGCCAGCGAGGTGGTGAAGGCCGCCACGGGCATGACCAGCGCGGCCAGTATCGAGCCGCCAACCCACTCCCCCCAGGTGAGTGATCCCGTGATCGTCCCTAGCCCCCAGGCGCCCGCATCTACTAGAATCCCTTCCAGGTAGTAGGCCACAGACGCGGTCATGAACACGAACCAGAAATGTTCCCGGACCAGTTCCCTGCTGCGTCGCATCGCGGCCACGGGCCCCACGCCCTCTTCCCGGATCACGGGCGTCGTCAGCGACCAGCGCGTGTACAGCCAGACCCCGGGAACGACGAGCAGGAGCGTCGCAGCAGAGGTGATGGCAACCACGATCAGGGCGGCTCCGACCACACCGGGAACGTAAGGTACGGCCCCGGCCAGATCTTCGAAGAAGCTCCTGAGGCCACGGCTCTGCTCTCCCCGCCGGACCTTCCTGACGATGCCTTCGGCGTAAGCAAGGTAGAGGTAGTAGGCGAGGTAGCCCGTCACCAGCGAAACGATCAGGTCCACCACACGGCGTTCGTCGATGAGGTAGCTGGGCACCTCCCCTATCGCGCCGAGCACGAGCGAGGGCACCAGCGTTGCCAGAGGGTACCTCCACACTATGGAAAGTCCCCCCAACCAGACGCCCCTGATGGTATTGGTCTCGACCATGGGCACGAGCATTCTCCCCCAACGCGTCCCGCGGGGCAAACGCCAGGCGAGCGAAATTCGATCCGGCCAGGGACCCGCCGTGACCTACACTAGCCGCCCGATGAGAGCGAGGCACGGAACGCGTCCTGGGACGCGTCCCGGGAGGTGCCGGAAGTCCCGACGGGCGAAGGCAGGGCTGCCGATAGCCGTCACGCTGTCGGATCCGCCGCTAACCCGTTATGTCGCCTACCGAGTCCAGGATCCGCAGAAGGTCGTCGGATGACATATCCTGCGCTTCGCGGATGTGACCGCGCATGTTGATCCGCGCGTCCATACCGTCGGTATAGTGAACGGTTATGGGGTAATGGATGTCAGCCACAGCCTCCGAACCGATCTCGTCGTTGTCGTTGTGCAGGAGCATGTGCGGCCCGAACGCGGCGATCTCCTCCACTGCGGTCTCCGGGGATGCGATCACCAACTCGTGTTCGGGGCGTTTGCGCCGTATGTAGAGTGCGAGCGCCTGACGCTACATCAGGGGCGTGATGGTTATGAGTATGCGCATCTTATCCCTCGATAGAACCTGAAGAGCCTGTCGACAACCGTGTCGAACGGAGAATGGACTGGAAGGTGTAACTCCCGGGTATCGGACGCCGCGCGGGAGATAGTGCCCCAGCGAACGTCCCGACCACGCCCGGCAGGCCCGTAGAGCGCGCCAGGGTCGTCAGTGAGCCGGGTCTCCACTCCGAGCCATTGCGTCGTCCACCATGCGACCAGATATCCAACCCCTTCTGAGGCCCGGTGCCCGCTTCGGGGTGACCCGTTTGGGGAAAGGGAAAGGAGAAGCGAGACACCAGGGTATAAGGTTCCTACCGCAAAGCACTCCCGGCCTAAACTCCTGTGGGGCCCCGGAACGGGATATTGGCCCGAAGTGTGTACGCACCGCACTTCTTCCCTGGCGGTGTACCGTGGATGAAAGCGTCCCGCTGCGGGACTACTAACCAGTAGTGGGGAAGCCTGCTAGTCGGCTCCACCGATGGCGAGCATATCGAGGGCGATGGCCGCCGTCCAGGATTGTTCGCCCGAGCCGAGCGGCTCGCCGGTGAAGGGCTCGAAGTATTCGGCAAACCCGCCCACCGAAAGCTCTTCCAGAGTATCCCGGCGTATGTTCTGTGCTCTGGTGCTCTCTCCCGCGCGCAGCAGCGACCACCACAGGAGCCAGTTGGCGACCGGCCAGACCGGCCCGCGCCAGTAGCTACGCGGGTGGAACCCGGGCTCTACGGGGCTCGTCGAAGGGGGCAGCGGGTAGCGGAGGTCGGCGTTGCCGGCAAAATGCTCCGATTCGAGTGTTGCAAGGAGGGTGTCCAACCGCCTGCGATCGAGGCCGCCCGCGATCAGGGGCGAGAATCCGGCGATGGTGCGCACTGGGACGGATTCGCCGGCCAACACGTCGTGGTCCAGGCATAGCCCGAGGCCAGGGTCCCACTGCTCTTCCAGTCCCGCCCGGCCGCGGGCGATCCAGGCTCCTATCAACTCTTTGTCTTCTTCGGGGGCGTCGACGACCTCGGAGATCTCCAGCAACGCCTCGTTGGCCGCGACGAGGATAGCGGAGAATAGTACGTCTTTGATCAGGAAGGGGTGCCTCTCGTAGATGTCGGCCTCGTCGTAACGAGCCCTCTTGAGCAGCTCGAGCAGCCACAGGAAGCGGTCGTACTCGCTGTCCGTCGGGCGGTGGGAGGGATCGGCTACGTGCTGGAGGTCGTAACGGGTATAGGAAGGAACCTCCCCCACGGAGATCCTCTCCAGAGCAGCGTCCCAGCGCGGGGAGTTGTCCGTGCCACTCTCCCAGGGGTGGTAGATGGTTACCAGGCCAGACCCCTCGGGGTCGCGGGCGGTAGCCAGGTAGCGGTGCCAGGAGAACAACCTCCTGTAGTTGCTCCGGAGAAAGTTGCGGGCGCGGGTGGCGCGTTCCTCATCCTTGCCCCTTGAGGTCTGCCAGATGCGCCTGACGGCTATGGCATGGACGGGCGGCTGGCAAAGGCCGCTTGTGTGCTTGCCCTCAGGGGCGTCTTGGGAGAGCGCTGATGAGTTCCAGCGCTCCGCGTCCGGAAAATAGCTCCTCGGAGGCGCCTCGGGGTCGAAGACTATGTGGGGTACCTTGCCTGTCGACCACTGTCCGCGAAAGAGGCTATCCAGCTCGTCCGTGGCGCGTTTGTTGTCCACATGAGCAAGACCGAGCGCGATAAACGCCGAGTCCCAGCTCCACTGGTGTGGGTAGAGGGAGGGCGCCGGCTTGGTCCAGGACTTCAGCCCGTTGCGGCGTAAGACACTGGTCGCCTCCGGGTTGACGCCGTCGAAACGCCGAGATGCCGCGGCCTTGGAGAGGCTCCCTTCGAGGTCTTCCTCACGCATAGGACGGTACTCCCAACTCCGTCGTTTAGCCTGACCCGCTCAATGTATACAACGACCGGCCAGCCTTCAAGACCGGGCGGGGACCAGATCAGTCCTTCCTCCGGTCAGAGCCGATGATCTCATCCTGATATGCGTCCAGGGACTCGAGGAAACCGTCGTAGGCCTCCCCCGACTCCCTGGAGAGCTCGTGAAAAACCTCCCGCTGCTCCCTTACGAGTTCCTGAATGTTGCTCAGGGTTCTGCGGTGCAGTTCTGCGTGATCGTCGAGCGTCTCTACCCAGTTCTCGAAGAACCTCCTCGACAACTTCATACCACTCTTCTGCGCTTCAAAGGCCTGGTCGACGGCAGACTTGTACCCTTCACGGGCTATCTCGTCAAGCCGCTCCACGACCTCGCGATTTCGACGCGCTTCTCTCTCGTCCATTGCAGACCTCCTACTCCCAAGGTCTTATTCTAACCTCTGTGTTCGAGTTTGGAGCGCCTGCGAAGGTTTTGGGTCGAACGCCACCGCACCGTTTGGCGTCCGAAGCCGGTAATCTCGGTACGCAATCACGGGGCCGTGTCAGGTAGACGGTTATCGGGGGTGAAGGGATCGGTCCCAGGCCAGTGATGCTGCTGACGAGACGGCTAGACCTCGCCGCCAACGGATCCTGGGACCGAAGCGTTATCGTATAGAGTGAAAAGGGCCCTAACGCTCCCGCACTTCGCCCTGAGAGCTGTGCTCTATGCGCTCTTCCCTCCGCGTCCACTGCAAGACACGCTTGAGTGCCTTCCTGACGCTCGGCAGCGTGAGCATCGCCAGCACGGCGATCACGACGAGCAAGGCGGCGACCGCAACCTCCATCCACTGGCCCGTGACCAGGCCAGCACCTATCCCCACGGTGAACACTTTGGGGGCAGCCGTCAGAAAGGTAACGGTCGCGTACTGGCGCAAGGTGAGCGTGGGAGCCAGGCCGGCGGCAAGGCTGACCACGTTGTAGGGTATGGGCACAACGACCCTGAAGAACAGCAACTCGCGCCAGCCCCCGAGGCCGGTGTCCACGATCCTATCCACCCTTGCCATGCGTCTCTCGCCGAGGACCCTTACCACCGCAGGCCGTCCCGCCCACCTCGACAGCCCGTACAGGATGCAGCCGCCGAGCGTGTCACCGAGCGCCGTGAGCAGGACCCCCCAGAAGAGCCCGAAGAGCGCGCCCGATGCCACGTTGAGCGGGTATCCAGCCCAGGGCAGGAAGATGAACGTTAGCGCCTTCGCCACTAGATAGGTGAACGGGGCCAGTGGACCAGACTGCTCTATCCAGTCCCGCATGCTCAACCCGATGGTCTGAACCTGCTCCAGAAGCACCCCCAGTTGCTCGGTGCCGCCGAGCGCCCGGAAAGCGAAAAAGCCCGCCACAACAACCACGGCGAGCATGATCACGCCAGCGATTATCGGGCCGCGCCACGGTCTACCAGACCACCCAACCTGCAATGGTCGCCTCAATTGCTCCCCACGCTCCTCTCATGTATCCTTGACGTGCAAATGAGAATCAGTATCAAGACCTGTACGATAGGGGTTCTTTGAGGAATTTTCAAGCTACGGCGTCGCGGGGGTTCGGAGAGCCGTCGAATACTTCGGAGTACGTATCTGACGCGGGAGCATCGGGGACCTTGCGTTGGGGCGCAGTAGCGAGGGTTCTGGCGGTCGTCGCGCTCGTGGTAGGGTTGCCCTTGCTCGTCGGGGCTTTCGATGGGGGCGAGCGGCTACGGGAGCTCGTAGAGAGCTCCGGGCCCTTGGCCCCGCTCACCTATATTGGGGCCAAGGCTGCTGCGACCATCGTGGCGCCGTTCAGCGGCGTTCCGCTCAAAGCGGCCTCCGGCGCGCTCTTCGGGCTAGCAGGTGGGTTCTTCTACTCGTTGATAGGCGACGTCACAGGTGGTTGTGTCTGCTTTGTGGCCGCGCGCTATCTGGGGCGGGGATCACTCGTTCGCCTCACGGGTGACGCCGGCATGAAGCGTCTGAACGCGCTGCTCGGGGGCGGGCTGGGAGGTTGGCGGGGCCTCCTGTTCTTCAGGGTTACTTTCCCCGCCATCTACAATCTCGTGAGCTTCGCTGCGGGCTCGACCAGGCTCCCCTTCCGGCAGTATCTGGCGGTTACCACCTTCGGCGGCATCATTCACACGGGAATCCTGGTAACCGTCGGCGCGAGCGTCACGCTGGGCTGGGAGGCACGCGTGATGGCGTATGCCGGTATCGCGCTGTTGGCCTTGCTGGCGATGATAGGAGGGCGGCGCCTGCTGGTGTTCGCACCCGCATCAGGTGGGCAGTTCGATAAGTCCTCGGCGGCTACTGGTAAACCCGGGCTATCCAGCGCAGCGCCAGCCGAACCACCGGCGGCAGCAACGCCCGGACCACGGGGAGAATCCGCGTCTGGACTCCGACATGCACCTCAGGTCGGAAACGCCTGACGGAGGCCACGACGGCGGCCGCTATCTCTGATGGCTCCTTCATAAAACGTCTGGCCCAGGTGTCTTCGATCGAGGAGCCGGAGGTCCGGAAGAAGTTGGTATTGCGCACCGCTGTCGGGTACACGGTCGTTACGAGGACGTCGTACTCCGCGAGCTCGGCCCGAAGGGTCAAGGAGAGCGAATCAAGCGCCGCCTTGGTCGCCGCGTAGCTTCCCGAGTTGGGCACGGGGAGCTTGGCAACCACCGAAACGATGTTGACTATGTGGCCGCTCCGGGCTGGCACCATATGCTTCAGGGCTGCCCTGGTAGCGTACACGACCCCCATATAGTTGGTCTGTAGCTGGGCCTGTATCTCGTCCGTGCTCGTCTTCAGGAACGGCTTGTGTAGACCGTAGGCGGCGTTGTTGACCAGCACGTCCACCCGCCCCCAACGCCTTACGGCCGCCTCCATAAAGCCCTCGACCTGTAACTCATCGGACACGTCAGCGACCATGGTGAAGACCTCACCGCCACTCCCCCCGAGCCGCTCGCGGACGCCTTCGAGGCCCTCCTCCACGCGGTCACAGATGGCCACGCGGCACCCTTCTTCAGCGAACGCGCGGGCGATCTCCGAACCGATGCCGCCTGCACCGGTGATCACCACCACCCTGCCCCGCAAGGCTACCATCTCGCGGACCCGCCTCGCATCACAGCCCCTCGTATTAGAGAGTTCAATACCGCGTTCGTGTAGTGAGAGTCGTTCGCAATAACAGCATGGCAGACACGATACACCCCTATCGGGACGAAAACAATTGATCTGGATCAAAGGTCAACCCGGGGCATTGGATCGGCATCAGCGCATGTCTTCAATGCCCTGACCCTGCGTAAACCAACCCTATCGAATCTCTCGCCCGGGTCGCGGCGCACGAACCTTCACACCCAATCCTATGTTCGAACAAGGGCAGAGTGGTATCGGCACCCAGGGTAAACAGGGAATCGTATAGAATGATGACCGTTATTTACCTGGGGAGGAAGCATGAACGTGTTCGGATTGGACATTGGAGGGACGGGGATCAAGGGCGCCCCGGTAGACACGGAGACCGGCGAGCTCGTGCAGGAGCGGGTCAGGATAGTGACCCCGCAGCCTGCCACACCGGAGGCCATAGTCCGTACTTCGGCCGAGGTCGTCTCGGAGGCGGGCTGGGAAGGTCCTGTGGGATGCGGTTTCCCGGCCGTCGTCAAGGACGGCGTGCTCCAGACCGCGGCCAACGTGGACAAAGCCGCCATCGGCTTCGACCTGCGCACCGCCCTTTCCAAAGAGCTAGATACCCAGGTGAGCGTGGTCAACGACGCTGATGCGGCGGGGCTGGCCGAGATGCGGTGGGGCGCTGGCAGGGATCATGAGGGCGTCGTGCTCATGCTCACGCTTGGCACGGGCATCGGCACTTCCCTGTTTATCGGCGGCCGGCTGGTGCCGAACACCGAGCTGGGGCACATCGAGGTCAGGGGCAAAGATGCCGAGTACAGGGCTTCCGACACAGCCCGCAAGCGCGACGACCTGAACTGGAAGCATTACGCCAAACGCCTCGATGAGTACCTACACCGGATCGAGAACCTCCTCTGGCCCGACCTCATCATCGTGGGCGGCGGCATAAGCAAGAAGTCCGAGAAGTATTTTCCCCACCTCACGAACCGAACCGAGGTGGTGCGGGCCGAGATGCAGAACAATGCTGGTATCGCCGGCGCGGGCCTGGCTGGCCTCCCCCAACGAGCGGCGGTGCAGACCGCCGAATAGCGTGGGCCCTCCGGTCCGCCGTTAC